>CAYXHU010000035.1:0-9617 GCA_964464675.1 uncultured Acidimicrobiia bacterium | reverse complement strand
TGAGATCGTGGATATTGCTGTGATTCCGGGTGACGGGGTGGGCCCGGAGGTGTCCGCCGAGGCGGTCCGGGTGTTGGAGGCGTCCGGGGAGCGGTTCGGGTTCGAGGTGGCGACCGAGTGGTTCGATTGGGGGTGCGACCGGTTCCTGGAGACCGGGGCGATGATGCCCGCCGATGCGTTGGACACGCTGCGGGGGTTCGATGCGATCTTCTTGGGGTGTATCGGGGATGCTGCCAAGGTGCCGGATCATGTGTCGTTGCAGATGCTGCTCGACATTCGGGTGGGGTTCGACCAGTACGTGAACTTGCGGCCGATTCGCCTCTACCCGGGGGTGCCGACGCCGCTTCGCACCGCGACGCCCGAGACGGTGGACTTCGTGGTGATCCGGGAGAACACCGAGGGCGAGTACTCGCGGCAGGGCGGGTTCTTCAAGCCCGACACGCCCGGGGGGTTCGCCATCCAGACGGGGATCTTCACCAGGGCCGGGTGCACCCGGGTGATCCGGTACGCGTTCGAGTTGGCGGAGCAGCGCAAGGCTGCGGGGTATCCCGGGCGGGTCACCAACTGCACCAAGTCGAACGCGTTGAACTACTCGATGGTGTTCTGGGACCAGATCTACGACGAGGTCGCCGCCGAGCATCCCGACATCACCCGGGACATGGCGCTGGTCGACGCGCTCACGATGTGGTTCGTGAAGAACCCGGAGTGGTTCGACGTGGTGGTGGCCTCGAACCTGTTCGGGGACATCATCACCGACCTGGGGGCGATGCTCCAGGGTGGGATGGGGTTCGCCGCAGGAGGCAACGTGGACCCGGAGCGGCGGTACCCGTCGATGTTCGAGCCGATCCACGGCTCGGCTCCCAAGTACACGGGTCAGGGCCGGGTCAACCCGGTAGCCTCCGTCGAGGCCATCCGCATGATGCTCGACCATCTCGGGCACCCAGACGCGGCCGCAGCCGTCGGTGACGCGGTCGCTGGGGTCCTCTCCGAGGGGCAGGTCCGCACCCGGGACATCGGCGGGACCAGCAGCACGCAAGAAGTCGGAACGGAGATCGCCCGGCGGGTGCTGGGCGCATGAAGGAGCACAACATGACCAAGGTCAAGGTCGGCGTCGCCGGGTACGGCGTCATCGGGAACCGCCTCGCCGCCGGGGTGGCGGCACAAGACGACATGGAACTCGTCGGTGTCGCCGACGTGGCACCCACCCTGGCGGTGCGGGCCCTCAAGGAACGGGGCATGCCTTATGCCCTGTTCGCCGCGGTGCCCGGCTCGGAGAAGACGCTCGGCGACGCCGGGATCCCGGTGTCGGGAACGTTCGACGACCTGCTCTCAGACGTCGACATCATGCTCGACTCGGCACCCGGCGGGATCGGCGCCAAGAACAAGGAGAAGTACCTCGACCACGGCGTGAAGGCCGTCTTCCAGGGCGGCGAGAAGGCCGAGGTCGCCGACGTCTTCTTCCACGGCACCGTCAACTACGACAAGGGCCTCGGCGTCGACTACCTGAAGCTCACCTCGTGCAACACCACCGGGCTGATCCGCGGCGTCGACGCCGTCCACAAGGCGGTCGGGGTCGAGAAGACGTTCATCACCATCATCCGCCGCGTCGCCGACCCCGGCGACACCCACCGTGGGCTCACCAACGTGCTCCAGGTGGAGGCGATCCCCAACCACCAGGCCGTCGACCTCATGCACATCATGCCCGAGATCGACGCCACCGGGATGCTCATCCACACCCCGGTCACCCACGGCCACATCATCACCCTGTCGGTCACCCCGAAGCAGCCGATCACAGTCGACGAGGCCATCGAAGCGTTCCGTGCCTACCCGCGCATCAAGGTGGTCCGCATCGCCGATGGCTTCAACTCGAACTCGTCGCTGTTCCAGTGGGCCCGCTACATGGAATACCCCCGCGCCGACATGTACGAGATCGGCCTGTGGGAGGAAATGGTCGGCAAATCCGGCGACGACCTCGTATTCGCCATCAACATCCCCCAAGAGTCGGTGACGATCCCCGAGACCATCGACGCCATCCGGGCCAGCCTCCGCATGCAAGCCACCGGCACCGAAGCCGTCGCCACCACCGACCGCTACCTCGGGATCTGACGCCATGGTGAGCATCCCGTCGATCCCGTCGATCGACGACGTCGACGTCGCAGGACGGCGCGTGCTGCTGCGGGTCGACATCAACTCGCCGCTCGATCCCGCCGACGGCCGGATCACCAGCGAAGCCCGCATCGACAAGAGCCTCCCCACGATCCGCGACCTGGCGGATCGTGGGGCCCGGCTGGTGATCATCGCCCACCAGGGCGACACCCTCGACTATCACAACGTGGCGTCGCTGGAGCAGCACGCCGGGCTGCTCGCCGACAAGCTGGGTAGGCCCGTGCAGTTCGTCGAGGACTGTGCCGGGCCCGAGGCGCGCCGCCGGGTCCTGGCGCTGGGAGACGGCGAGATCCTCCTGCTGGAGAACGTGCGCATCTACGCCGAGGAGATGTCCACCTTCGAGCGGGACGTGAAGCTCACCCCGGAGGAGATGGCGAGCACCTACCTGGTGCGCCACCTGGCGCCGCTGTTCGACCTGTACGTCAACGACGCCTTCGCCGCGGCGCACCGGGCCGCGCCGTCGATGATCGCCTTCCAGCGCATCCTGCCTTCGGCGGCGGGGCGCCTGCTGGCGGCCGAGGTCGCCGGCCTGTCGCGGATCCTCGACGAACCGGCCCGGCCCGCCGTGTTCCTGCTCGGTGGGCTCAAGGTGTCGGACGGGTTCTCGATGATGGGGCGGGTGCTCGGCGACGGCCTCGCCGACCGGGTGCTCACCAGCGGGGTGCTCGGGGAGATCTTCCTGATGGCCGATGGGGTGGACCTAGGAGAGCCGACCACCCGGTTCATCGCCGAACGCGACCTGACGCGCTGGGTCTCCGACGCCCGCGGCCTGCTGGCCGAGTACCGCGACCGGATCGCCCTGCCGGTGGACGTCGCGGTGGTCGTCGCCGGGGAACGCACCGAGGTGCCGGTGGCCGACCTGCCGAGCGACTCGCTCCTCGTCGACGTGGGTGAGGCGACCATCGCCGGCTACGAGGAGGAGATCGCTGCCGCCGGTACGGTGTTCGTCAACGGGCCGGCAGGGGCCTACGAGCAGCCAGGAGCCGACCTGGGCACCCGCCGGTTGTGGACGGCGGTGGCCGGGACGTCCGCCACCACCGCGATCGGCGGGGGCGACACGGTTGCATCGGCGAAGCGGTTCGTCGACCTGGGCGCCATCGACTTCGTGAGCACCGGAGGCGGGGCGCTCATTCGGTTCGTGAGCGGCCAGCCCCTCCCCCTGCTGGAGGCGTTCCGGGGCTGATCCCGTCTCCGATCAGGCGACGGAGATCAGCGCGACACCCGCGGCGGCCAGCGCAAGCCCGGCCGCCTGGCGCCGGGAGATGTCCTCGCGCAGCACCAGGCGGGCCAGCAGGATCGTGAACCCCGGGTACAGCGAGGTGATCACGATCACCAGCGAGAGCAACCCGCGCTGCAGGGCGGCGAGGAACACGATGTTGGCGGCCATGTCGATCAGACCCACGCCGAGCGCCCACCACAGCACCGGCGGAGCCGCGACCAGGGGGCGCCGGGTCCCGAACGCCAGAAGGGAGATCGCCGGGATCGAAGCGAGGCGGGCCCCGACCAGCGGCCACAGCACCGAACCGTCCCCGGTGCGGGACAGGAAGATGCCGAAGAACCCGAAGGCGACTCCGGCGGCGGCGCCGATCGCCAGGGCGCGGCCGCTGTGCAACAGCACCTTGCCGTCCACTCCCCTCCCCGAAGGGATGAGCGCCAGCGCCGGGACGGCGAGGCCCACACCAGCCCAGGCGAGCGGCTCGGGCCGTTCCCCGACCAGGACCCCGAAGATCACCGGCACGATCGCTCCGGTCAGCGCGGCCGCCGGGGCTGCGACCGCGATGCGAGTCGTGGCGAGCCCGTGGTAGAGCAGCACCAGGCCGATCGCCCCGGCGGCGCCGCCGCAGGCGCCCCACCCCAGCTCGGCGGCGGTCGGGCCCTCGGCATCGACGAGCGGCGCTGTGACCAGGACGAGCGCCAGGCCGGACAGGTGCGAGGTGACCACCACGGTCGCAGCAGGCGACCTCCGCGCGGTGAGGCCGCCGACGAAGTCGGCGCCGCCGACCATGGCGGAAGCGAGCACGGCGAGCAGGATCGCCACGAGGCGTCAGGGTAGGGGCGTCAACGAGGGCCGAAGGACCGCGCCGCCCGGGCCGGGGGTCCCCTACCGGGGACGGCCTTCCGACCCTACCGTCCGGAGAGCGCCTGCGGAGGGAGCCGTTCCATGGAAGCCTTGACGGTGGCACGGTGGCAGTTCGGCATCACCACCGTGTACCACTTCCTCTTCGTGCCGCTCACGATCGGCCTCGCCATCGTGGTGGCCATCCTCGAGACGGCGTGGGTGCGGACCAAGGACCCCAAGTACCTGCGGGCGACGAAGTTCTGGGGGAAGCTGTTCCTGATCAACTTCGCCATCGGCGTCGTGACCGGCATCGTCCAGGAGTTCCAGTTCGGGATGAACTGGTCGTCGTACAGCAGGTACGTCGGCGACATCTTCGGCGCTCCGCTGGCCATCGAGGCGCTCCTGGCGTTCTTCCTCGAATCGACGTTCATCGGGCTGTGGATCTTCGGGTGGAACCGGCTCTCCCCGAAGATGCACCTGCTGTCGGCGTGGATGGTCGCCGCAGGGACGACCATCTCGGCGTTCTGGATCCTCACCGCGAACGGCTGGATGCAGAACCCGGTCGGGGCGACCGTGAACCCCGAGACGGGGCGCGCCGAACTCGACTCGTTCGTCGAGGTGATCTCCAACCGGGTCACCTGGATCCACTTCCCGCACACGATCCTCTCGGCGCTGCTCACGGCGGCGATCCTCGTCATGGCGGTGAGCGCCTGGCACCTGCTGCGGGACAACGACCGGGATGTCTTCCGGACCTCGGCCGCCCTCGGGTCGGTCATAGCGCTCGTCGCAGGGCTCGGCGTGGCGTTCACCGGCCACACCCAGGGCCAGATCATGACCGAGGTCCAGCCCATGAAGATGGCCGCAGCCGAGGCGCTGTGGGAGACCGAGCAACCGGCTGCGTTCTCGCTGTTCGCGGTCGGCGACGTCGAGAACGGGCGCAACCACATCAACATCACGATCCCGAGGGCGCTCAGCGTGCTCTCCACCAACAGCTTCGACGGCGAGGTGCTCGGCATCAACCCGCTGCAGGCCCAGTACGAGGAGGAGTACGGGCCGGGAAACTACATCCCGCCGGTCGGCACGGTCTACTGGTCGTTCCGCCTGATGATCGGGCTCGGGTTCGTCATGATCGGCCTCGGGGCACTCGGCACCTACCTGTTCTGGAAAGGCCGCCTCGGGGAGGCCCGCTGGTTCCACAGGCTGGCGGTGTGGGTGATCCCGTTCCCCTTCCTGGCCAACATCTTCGGCTGGATCGTCACCGAGATGGCAGGCAGCCCTGGTCGGTGTACGGGCTCCTGCGAGTGGAGGACTCGGTGTCCCCGACGGTGAGCGGCGGCGAGGTGCTGCTGACGCTGATCGGCTTCACCGTGGTGTACGGCGTGCTCGCCGCGGTTGATCTGTTCTTGATGCGCAAGTACGCCCGAGAGGGCACAACAGGCGAGACGTCCGCCGACGAGGTCGGCGCGGCGATGGCGTACTAGGAGGATGGAGCGATGATCGAGTTCGACCTCAACTCCCTCTGGTTCGCCCTCGTCGGCGTGCTGTTCATCGGCTACTTCTTCCTGGAGGGCTTCGACTTCGGAGCCGGGATCCTGCTCCCGGTGGTGGGCAAGGACGACCTCGACCGCAGGGTCGTGGTCAACACGCTGGGCCCGGTGTGGGACGCCAACGAGGTGTGGGTGATCACCGCCGGCGGGGCGATGTTCGCCGCCTTCCCGGAGTGGTATGCGACGCTCTTCAGCGGCTTCTACCTGCCGCTGTTCCTGATCCTCGTGGCCCTGATCGTGCGCGGTGTGGCCTTCGAGTACCGGAGCAAGGACAAGCGCCCGGAGTGGCGGGCCTGGTGGGACCGAGCCATCTTCTTCGGGAGCGCCCTCCCGGCGCTCCTGTGGGGCGTGGCCTTCGCCAACATCGTGCGAGGGGTGAAGATCGACGCGACCGGCGAGTACGTCGGCAACCTGCTCGACCTGCTCAACCCGTACGCCCTCTTCGGCGGGCTCACGACCCTGGCGCTCTTCACCCTGCACGGCGCCCTGTTCCTCTCGTTGAAGACCGGCGGAGACGTCGCCGAGCGAGCCCATCGGGTTGCCCTCGGGCTCACCGTCCCGGCGGCCGGCCTGTTGTTCGGCTTCTTGACCTGGACCTGGCGCAACGCCGTGGCGATCGACAACGACGGCGTCGTCCCGGGGGCTATCCCCATCCTGGCGGCCGTGCTGCTCGTGGCGGCGATCTGGCTCGTGAGGGAACGGTTCCACGGCTGGGGATTCGTCGCCACCGGGGCGGCGATCGCCCTCACGACGCTGACGCTGTTCCTCAACCTGTATCCCCGGGTCATGCCGTCGAGCATCGACCCGGCCTTCGACCTGACCATCTACAACGCCGCGTCCACGTCGACGACGCTCACGCTGATGGCCTGGGTGGCGGTCGCCTTCGTCCCGATCGTCCTCGCCTACCAGGCGTGGTCGTACTGGGTGTTCCGCAAGAGGATGACCCGGGAGACGCTGATCCCCGCGGGATCGTGACACTCGGCCGGCCGCTCGACCGGCGCCTCTGGCGCCTCGGGCGGCAGGCCCGCCGGTTCGCGGCGGCCGTCGTCGTCCTCGGGGTGGTCGAGGCGGGGCTCGTCGTCACCCGGGCGGCGCTACTCGCCGGCATCGTCGCCGACGCCTTCGCCGGAGCGCGGCTGCCGGACCTGGACGGCAGGCTGCTGTGGCTCGTTGCGATAGCCGCCGCGGCTGCGGCGACCGCGTGGCTCACCGAGACGGCCGCACACCGGGCTTCGGCGGGCGTGAAGCACCGCCTGAGGCTGGCACTGCTCGACCGAGTCGCCGGCGGCGGCCGGCTCGGCGCCCACTCCGGCGACCTGGCCGCCGCCGTCGGCCGGGGCATCGACGGGCTGGACGGCTGGTTCTCCCGGTACGTCCCGGCGCTCGGACTGGCGATCGCAGTCCCCGCTGTGGTGATCGTGCGCATCGCCGGCGCCGATCTTCTCTCCGCAGCCATCATCCTGGTCACCCTGCCCCTCATCCCGGTCTTCGGGGCGCTCGTAGGGGCCGCGGCGCGGCCCCGCGCCGCCCGACAGTGGCGGGCCTTCTCGGAGCTCTCCTCGGGGATGCTCGAGACGGTGCGCGCCCTGCCGACCCTCAAGGTGTTCGGCAGGTCCGCAGAAGCCCGTATCGACGCCCTGGCGGAACGCCACCGCAGGGAGACGATGGGCGCACTCCGGGTGGCCTTTCTCTCGGCGCTCGTCCTCGAGTTGGCCGCGACCATCAGCGTCGCGGTGGTCGCCGTCGCCGTCGGGCTCAGGGTCCTCGACGCCGGGCTGGCGCTGGAACCGGCGCTGCTCGTCCTGATCCTCGCCCCCGAGGCCTACCTGCCCCTGCGACGGGTGGCCGCCGAGTTCCACGGTGCCGCCGAGGGAGCGGCCGCGGTGGATCAGATCATGGAGGTGCTCGACGCTCCCGCCGCCCTCCGCGAGGGCACCCGGCCGCCGCCGCCCCTTCCAGCAGCACTCGAGCTTCGCTCCGTCTCGGTGGTCCGGCCGGGCCGCGGGGCGGTGCTGCACGACGTGGATCTGGTGGTCGGGGCCGGGGAGCACGTCGCCATCGTGGGGCCGTCGGGATCCGGCAAGACGACCCTGCTCGGCGTGATCCTCGGCCTCGTGACCCCCGACTCCGGCGCGGTGCTCGTGGGTGGAGTGCCCCTTCGCGAGATCGATCGGGATGCCTGGCTCCGCTCGGTCGGCTGGGTGGGCCAGGACCCCCACCTCTTCGACGGCACCGTGGCCGACAACGTCCGGTTCGCCGACCCGGCTGCGTCCGACCGCCGGGTGGGGGAAGCCCTGGAAGGCGCCGCCGCCGGCTTCGTCGCCGATCTGCCGCAGGGCCGTGACACCCCCATCGGAGAGCGGGGCATCCTGCTCAGTGCCGGCGAACGGGCCCGCGTCGCCCTGGCGCGGGCGCTGATCCGCGAGGCACCGCTGCTCGTCCTCGACGAGCCCACCGCACACCTCGACCCGGTCGCCGAGGCCGCTGTGATGGCCACCCTCGACGGGCTTCGGGGCAGGGTCACCGTGATCTCGGTCGCCCACCGGACGGCGCTGGCAGCGCGGGCCGACCGGGTGATTCGCCTCGAGGCGGGCCGGATCGCCGGAGCGACGCGGTGACCCATCGGCTCCGGCTCGCGCTCGCCTGGCTGGCCGGTACCGGCACGATCGCCGCCGGCATCGGCCTGCTGGGCACCGCTGCGTACCTCATCCTGCGGGCCGCACGGTTCCCTCCGATACTGGACCTGACCGTCGCCATCGTCGGGGTCCGGTTCTTCGGGATCTCGCGGGCGGCGCTGCGGTATGTGGAACGGCTCTCCGGCCACGATGCCGCGCTGCGCACCGCCGCGGACCTCCGGAGGAGAGCCGCCGCTGCACTGGAACGGCTCACCCCGGGCGGCATCGACCGGGATCGCTCTGCGGATCTCCTCGACCGGGTGACCCGCGACGTGGAGGAAGCCCAGCAGTCCCTGGTGAGAACGACGCTGCCGCCGGCGGTCGCGGCGGCCGCGGCAACCGGCGCAGCAGTGCTGTGCTGGTGGATCGCACCGGCTGCCGGAGCGGCCCTCGGGCTGGGGGCGGCGACCACCGGGGCACTCGCCTGGACCGCCGTCGTTGCGGCCGACCGCTTCAGGTCGCGGCGCGTCCGGGCGACGCACGCCGACCTCACCGCACTCGCCGTCGATCTCATCGACGGCGCCGAGGAGGCCCTGGTCTACGGAAGGTCGGGCGACCTGCTCGAACGGGCCGAGGCTGCAGATGCTGCGGTGCTCCGTTCGGAGCGTGCCGCTGCCTGGGCGACGGGGCTCGGCGCGGCGGTCGTCGCCTTCGGCACCGGATTGACCCTCTGGATGGTGCTGCGCGCCGGTATCGCCGCATCGGGCGACGGAGGCCTCGACACGATCCTCCCCGGGGTCATGGCCGTCGTGGCCCTGGCGGCATTCGAGCCGGTAGCGCTGCTTCCCCGGGCCGCCGCCGGGGCGGCTCCGGCCCGGGCGGCCCGGCGGCGGCTCGCCGAGCTGGCAGCCCGTCCCGACCCCGTCGCCGCACCGCCCGACCCGGTTCCGCTTCCGGCGTCGCCGGCACTTCGGCTCGAGGGAGCATGGGTCCGAGCCGGGTCCGGGTGGGTGCTGCGCGACGTCGACCTGCACGTCGAGCCCGGCAGGGCGATCGCGGTGGTCGGCCCGAGCGGCGCGGGGAAGACGACGCTCGCCGAGACGCTGCTGCGCTTCCGGCCCCTGGATCGGGGGCGCTACGTCGTCGGGGGCCGGGATGCGGAGACCCTCGACCCCCGGGAGGTCCGAACGATCGTCGGCATCGCCGCCGAGGACGCCCATCTCGTCGACG
>CAYXHU010000034.1:0-9664 GCA_964464675.1 uncultured Acidimicrobiia bacterium | reverse complement strand
CGGAGCGCAGAGTGAGCAGCTGCACAGGCTGGCCGAACAGGTGGCCCCGCTGATCCGGAACGGATGACCCCGTCAGGGTCGGCGGGACGCGGCCTCGGCCGCCCTGGCTTCCAGGCCGTCGTCGAGCGGCTCGAGCCCGACGTCGCCGCCGAGCCGGCGCTCCAGTGCCCGCCGCAGCAGCTCGTCGGCGAGGCGCGGGTTCTTCGGCAGCAGCGAGCCGTGCAGGTAGGTGCCGAAGCAGTTGGCCTGCACGGCGCCCTCGGTGGCGCTCTCACCGTCGTTGCCGAACCCCTTGACGACCCGGCCGAGGGGAGCCTGCCCTTCGTCGAGCAGCGTCCGGCCGCTGTGGTTCTCGAACCCGACGAGCCGGCCCCACGGCGACTCGACGACCACGTTGCCGATCATGCGGCGGGACCCGGCGACCGTCTCTGCGGCGAACACGCCGATCCCGGGGATCTCGGTGCCCTCGTGGGTGACGAACCGCCGGCCGAACAGCTGATAGGTGCCGCACACCGTGAGGAACACCGTGCCTGAGGCGACGGCGCCGTGGATCGACGGCGCCCTCTCCGCGAGGTCGTCGGCCACCTCCAGCTGGGATCGGTCCTGGCCCCCGCCGGCGAAGACGATGTCGGCCGCTTCGAACTCGTACGGCGCTCCGGCCGGCACGGCGTCCACCCGGACCGGGATCCCCCGCCACTCCAGCCGGCGCGCCAGCGCGATCACGTTGCCGGTGTCCCCGTAGATGTTCATCTCCCAGGGGTAGAGGTGGGCGATCACCACGGTGCTCATCGCCAGATCTCCGAAGGCTTCGTCCCGGGCAGCAGCCGCTCGAGGAGCTCGAGCATCGCCGTGTACGTGGGGACCAGGTACGCCGTTTCCCCCTCGGGGACCGATCCGACGAATCGAGCCAGCCCGGCTCCGATGTCGGGCTCGCTCCACGCTTCGATGCCCGCGTACTTGAGCCGAAGCGCCATGTCGTGGGCCCTGATCCCGGTCGCGGCGAAGCGGTGCCCCGACCCGGCGAGATCCTCGAGGCGGGCATCCCACAGCCAGGACACGTCTCTGCCGTCTGCGTCGAGGTCGTTGATGGCCACGAGCACGTGCGTACCGGCCGGCGCCGCTCCCAGGAGCCGGATCGCCTGGTTGAATCCGGCGGGGTTCTTCACGAGCACCAGCTTGAGGCTGCGACCCAGGTGCTCGATCACCTGCCCCCGGCCGAACGCGGGCTCAGTCGCCTCGAGACTCTCCTGCATCCCGCCGGCCCCCACACCCATCTCGAGAGCGGCCGCCACGGCGGCGGCGGCGTTGTAGCCGTTGTAGACACCCGGGACCTGCAGCTTCGCCTCGACCACACCCCCGGGCACGGACAGCCGAACCGCCAGCCCGTCGCCCGACGGGATCGCCGAGCGAAGCTCGACGACTGGCTCCACCCGCCGATGCGCGTACCGGCCCGGCCCGTACAGCGCCGCATCCGCGGGCATCGCGGCGCGGACATCTGGCGCGGCGCCGAAGAAGCGGGCACCCGGTGGTGCCGCCTCGGCGACCAGCGGGTCGTCGGCGTTGAGGACCGCGGTCGCGGCGTGGCGCAGCGCCGCGGCGACGTGCCCCGCGGTGGTCTGGAGTTCCCCGAAACGGTCCAGTTGGTCCCTGGCCAGGTTGGTGACCACGACGGCACGGGGGGCCAGTCGGGGCGCCACGGTGCGGACTGCCGCCTCGTCGACTTCGAACACCGCCACGTCGGCGCGGACGCCGCCGCGCCACCCGGCCTGCTCCATCAGTGCGGTGGCGATGCCGCGCGCCAGGTTGGAGCCGGTGCGGTTGGTCACGACCCTCCACCCTGCGTCGGCGAGGATCCGAACCAGCATCTTCGTGGTCGTCGTCTTGCCGTTGGTCCCGGTCACCACGACCACGCCGTCCCGCAGGGAGGCAGCGAGGCGCTCGATCGCTCTCGGGTCGATCCGCTCGGCGACGAGGCCCGGGAGCGCCGATCCGCCTCTCCCGAAGAGCCTGCTCACTCGGCCGGCGGCTCGTCCGACTGCGATGGCGATCGTCAGCCTGAGCACGGCGGGACTCTACCCCTCGACGCCCGAAACCGGCTTCGTGGCGGCATCCCTGAACTGGGTTCGATACAGCGCCGCGTAGCGCCCGTCCCTCCCCAGCAGCTGCTCGTGGGTGCCTTCCTCGACCACCCGGCCGTCGTCGAGGACGAGGATCCGGTCTGCCGCCAGCACCGTCGATAGCCGGTGGGCGATCACGAAGGACGTCCGGCCCTCCATCACCCGCTCCAGAGCGTCCTGGACGAGGCGCTCGGACTCGCTGTCGAGGTGGGCGGTCGCCTCGTCGAGGATGAGGATCTGCGGGTCCTTGAGGATCACCCTGGCGATTGCCAGCCGCTGTTTCTCTCCCCCCGACAACCGGTATCCCCGCTCGCCGACGACAGTCTCGTATCCGGACGGCAAGCCGGCGACGACCTCGTGGATGTTGGCCGCCCGGCAGGCCCGTTCCAGGTCGGAGCTTCCGGCATGGGGCCGGGCATACCTGAGGTTGGCGGCAATCGTGTCGTGGAACAGGTAGGTCTCCTGGGTGACGACCCCGACCGCCCCCGCCAGGGTGTCGAGCGGCAGATCGCGCACGTCCCGGCGGTCGATCTCGACCGAGCCCTCGGTGACGTCGTAGATGCGCGGGATCAGCCAGGTCACGGTGGTCTTGCCGGCCCCGCTCGGCCCCACGAGGGCGACCAGCTCGCCGGGAGCGACGTCGAAGCTCACTCCGTCGAGCGCCGGCCCGGAGCGGGCCGGAGCCGGGACCGGCTCGTCGCCGGGATCGGTCGGCGTGAACCACGAGAACCGTCGTACTGACTCGAGGCCTTCCGGCGTGGCAGCCCGGTAGTCGAACCGGACGTCGCGGAAGGTCACCCGGCCCCGCACCGGCGATGCGCTGATCACACCGGAGCGTTCGGTGATCGCGTGGGGGAGGTCGAGGACCTCGAACACCCTCTCGAACGAAACGAGCGAAGTGGCCAGCTCGACCCGGGCGTTGGAGAGAGCAGAGAGCGGGCCGTAGAGGTTGGCGAGGTACGCGGACAGCGCAACGATCGTGCCGACGGTGAGGGCCCCGTTGATCACGAGCACCGAGCCCACCCAGAAGACGAGGGCCGTGCCCACCGCGCTCACGACGCCGAGCGCCATGAAGAACCAGCGCCCGATCAGGGCACGCCGCACGCCCAGGTCACGCACCTCGGCCGCCTGCGACCCGAACCGGTCGTCTTCGTCGAAGGTCCGGCCGAACAGCTTGACGAGCAGCGCCCCGCTCACGTTGAGGGTCTCGTTCATGGTGCTGTTCATCCGGGCGTTGGCATCCATCTGATCCCGCGTCACTCGCCGCAGCACCCTGCCCACCCGGCGGGACGGCACGACGAACAGGGGAAGGATGGCCACCGCGGCCAGGGTGAGGCGCCACTCCAGGTTCAACATCACGGCAAGCGTCGCCCCGACCTGCAGGGTGTTCGACACGAACGAGACGAAGGTGCCGGTGATCGCCTGCTGGGCGCCGACGACGTCGTTGTTGAGCCTGGACATCAGCTCCCCGGGCCGAGCACCGGTGAAGAAGGCGAACGACATGCGCTGCAGGTGCGCGTACAGCGCCGTTCTCAGATCGAAGATGATGCCCTCACCGGCCCGCGCCGAGGCCCAGCGCTGCAGGACACCGACGACGCCGTTGGCCACGGGGACCGCGACCATAGCGATGCCGAGGATCGTGACCCTGCCGAGATCCTCCTCGGGAATCGCCCGGTCGATGAGGTCCCGCATCAAGAGCGGCGGGAGCAGCGACACGATGGTGATCACCACGATCGTGGCCCCGACGACGAGCAGCAGCCAGCGGTAGGGGCGGGCGTACCGGGCGACGCGCAGCAGCAGGTCCCTGTTCATCGACGGGCGGTCCTGCTCCTCGTCGTGGCGCAGGTAGGACCACCAGCCTCCGGAATGTGGGAACACCGAGCCTCCACGGGGGATGCGGCCTGCCAGGCTATCGGCTCCCGGGGATCATGGCGGGCTCAGGTTTCGGCTTCGCCCCCCAGGGATGCCAGCAGCGAGAGCGGAGCGGCGGACTCGGCGATCTCGAAGCAGGCCTCCTCGGTGACCCCGGTGCGGCAGAACAGCTGGTAGACGTAGTCGCCCTCGACCCAGGCCAGCTCCCGGCCGGTCGACAGGGTGAAGGTGAGGATCTCGTCCTCCCCCTGTCCCGTGTCCAGGGTGCGCAGCCCAACCCGCAGGACGGCGATCTGCCCCTCGGTGCGCGGCACCGTGTAGGGCTCGGCGGCCCACAGCCCGAAGGCCGCCGCCGTGGACACGTCGAGGGTCGCGGTCTGCCTGTCGAAGACCAGCTGGCTGGACACGTGGGTGACCGCGCCGGGCACCAGCCTCGGGAACCGGACTCCCGGAAGTGCAGCGCTGATCTCGAAACGGCTGGCCTGCACGAAGTCGGCTTCGTCACCGCCGCGTTCCCAGATGGCCCGGAGCAGGTCCTCCCGGGCCAGCCCGTCCGCTCCGGCGTCGAGCCCGTCGTTGAGCCACGCGACGTCCCGGTTGATCCCCTTGAGGTCCAGCACGGCCCCGGTCATCACCTCTGTGGTGGTCGTGGTGGAAGCCGGCTCGTCGCCGTGCACGATACGGCGCGATAGCTCCCCGACTCCCTCCAGCGGATCGCCGCATCCGGCGAGCACCACGAGGGCGGCGGCCGCCACGAAGGCACCGAGCCTGGCACGATGGGTGGTCACCCCGATGATTATGGTCGCCGCCCCGGGACAGGCGGAGCGTCGCGGTAGCCTGGTCGATCGTGCGCAGGACCGTTCGGCTGATCACCCAAGCCTTCCGGGACGACCCGGGTCTCGACACGGCGGCCTCGCTGGCCCTGCTGGGCAGGGTGGCGAGCGGAAGGACTTCCGAGACCTTCCGGCTCTACGTGCCGGGCCGGTCCGTCCAGTTCGGGAGGATGGACACCGCCCGGCCCGGCTATGCCGAAGCCACGGCCGCCGCCGGCACCCTCGGCTTCACGCCGGTGGTGAGGCTGGCGGGCGGGCGCGCCGCGGTGTTCCACGAGGCCACTCTCGCCTTCGCCTGGATCGTCCCGGAGCAGCGCACCGACCGCTCCATCGACGAGCGGTTCGCGGATCTGGCGAACGTGATGGTGGACGCCCTGCGATCGCTCGGGCTCGACCCGTCGATCGGCGAGGTGCCCGGCGAGTACTGCCCCGGCAGATACAGCGTCAACCTGGGCGGGCGCCGCAAGGTGATGGGGGTAGGACAACGGCTGGTCCGCGGTGCTTCGCACGTCGGCGGCGTGGTCGTGGTGGACGACGCAGACCTCGTGAACCGGGTGCTGGAGCCCGTGTACCGAGCCCTCGACTACCGCTGGGATCCGCAGGCCACCGGCAGCGTCGCCGAGGCAATGGCGGTCGGGGTCTCCGACGTCGCCAACGCCATCCTGGCGGCCATGGCGACCCGGTATGCGGTCGTTCCCGGCTCCTTCGACGACGAAACGCTGTCCGAGGCGCGCCGCCTGGCCGGGGTCGGCCCCGACCGATAGCCTGAAGTCGTGCGCGTCCTGGTGATCAACGGCCCCAACCTCAACCTGCTCGGGATCAGGCGCCCGGAGATCTACGGATACCAGACCCTGGGTGAGCTCGAGGAGCGATGCGTGGAGTGGGGGGCGGAACTGGGCCTGGTGGTCGAGACCTTCCAGTCGAACCACGAGGGCGCCATCATCGACCGGCTCCACGCCGCCATCGGCTCCATCGAGGGCGTCGTGATCAACCCGGGGGCACTCACCCACTACTCGTATGCGCTCCACGACGCCATCGAGGCGATCGCCATCCCGACCGTGGAGGTCCACCTGTCCGACACATCGGCACGTGAACCCTGGCGGGCGCGCTCCGTCGTGGCTCCGGTCTGCGTCGCCTCGATCGCCGGGCGCGGGGCCCGGGGGTATCGGGACGCGCTGGAGGTGCTGGCCGGCCTCAGCCGCTGACGAGCGCCGCCCAGCGGCCCAGGCCCTCCTCGATGTCGGTGTCGCCCAGGGCGAACGACAGGCGCACCGATCCCGGGGCCCCGAACGCCTCGCCGGGCACCACTGCGATCTTCGCCTCCTCGAGCAGCACCGCAGCGAGATCCATCGACGTCTCCACGGTTCTCCCGGCCATTGAGCCGCCCAGCATCCCCTCGACTGACGGGTAGCAGTAGAAGGCGCCTTCGGGCACGGGGACCTCGATCCCCGGAATGCCGGCCAGCAGCCCGTGCATGAGCATGCGACGCCGGTCGAAGGCGTCGCGCATCTGCCACACCGTGTCGAGCGGACCGGTGAGCGCCGCCAGCGCCGCCATCTGCGACACGTTGGCAACATTGGAGGTCGAGTGCGACTGGAGGCGGGAGGCCGCCTTGGCGATCTCGACGGGGGCGATCATCCACCCGACCCGCCACCCGGTCATCGCGAAGGTCTTGGCGACCCCGTTCACGATCACGCAGCGCTCGGCAGCCTCGGGGGCCACCACCGGCAGTGAAGCGAACTCCGCGTCGCCGTACACCAGGTGGTCGTAGATCTCGTCCGTCATCACCCAGATGCCGTGCTCGGCCGCCCACGCACCGATCTCGGCGATCTCCGACGGCGGGTAGACGGCCCCGGTCGGGTTGGACGGCGACACGAACACGAGCAGCTTGGTTCGCTCGGTCCGGGCCGCCTCCAGGTCGTCCACGCTCACCCGGAACCCCGACGCCACCGAGCTCGGCACGACCTTGGTGGTGGCGCCCGCCAGCGTGGCGGCTTCGGGATAGGTCACCCAGTAGGGAGCCGGCAACAGCACCTCGTCGCCCGGATCCAGCAGAGCCTGGAAGGTCGCGTACACGGCGCCCTTGCCTCCCGGCGTCACCACGACCTGGGCCGGCGATGCCTGGAACCCCGACGTCCGAGCCGTCGCGGCGACGATCGCCTCCCGCAGCTCCGGGAGACCGGCGGCCGGGCTGTACCGGTGGTTCTTCGGATCTCGGCACGCCGCGACGGCCGCCTCGACGATGTGCCCCGGAGTCGGGAAATCGGGCTCCCCCGCACCGAAGCCGATCACCGGCTCGCCGGAGGCGCGCAATTCCTTCGCCTTGTTGGTGATCGCCAGCGTCGCCGACTCGCCGACCGACGCGAGCCGATTGGAGACGGATCCGGTCATCGCCGGGCTCCCTTCTGTACGGGTGCACGGTAGGTTATCGACCTCGTGGACCACCTGACACTGCCCCATCACCTCCGTCCGAGGGATGGTCGGTTCGGCTCCGGCCCGTCGAAGGTGCGTGCCGGCTCGATGGCCGCCCTCGCCTCCGCCGGGCCCGCCGTCATGGGCACGAGCCATCGCAAGGAGCCCGTTCGCTCGCTGGTCCGCAGGATCCGCGAGGGGCTCGCCGCGCTGCTGTCGCTTCCGGACGGATACGAGGTCCTGCTGGGCAACGGCGGCGCCACTGCGTTCTGGGACGCGGCGTCCTTCTGCCTCATCGAACGCCGCAGCGAGCACGTGGTGTTCGGCGAGTTCTCGGCCAAGTTCGCAGCAGCAGTGGGCTCGGCGCCCCACCTAGACGACCCGATCGTCGTCGCCTCCGAGCCCGGTACCCATCCGTCCCCCGTCCCCGACGACTCCGTCGATGCCTACGCCCTCACCCAGAACGAGACCTCCACCGGGGTGGCCATGCCGGTAGCCCGCCCGGCGCGCGACGCGCTCGTTCTCGTCGATGCCACCTCGGCGGCCGGAGCAGTCGAGGTCGACCCCGCCGGCTTCGACGCGTACTACTTCTCGCCGCAGAAGGCGTTCGGGTCCGACGGCGGCCTCTGGCTGGCGTGCTGCTCCCCGGCTGCGGTCGCCCGGATCGAGGCAACCGAGCGCTGGGCCCCTCCGTTCCTGGACCTTCGCACTGCCCTCGCCGAGTCCCGCAGGGACCAGACGTACAACACCCCGGCCATCGCCACGCTGGTGCTGCTCGCCGACCAGGTCGAGTGGCTGCTCGCCCGCGGCGGGCTGGAGTGGGCCGCCGCCCGGAGCCGGGAGGCCGCCGGGCTCGTCTACGGGTGGGCGGAGGCGTCCGACTTCGCCGCGCCCTTCGTCACCCGCCCGGAGATGCGCAGCCGCACCGTGGCGACCATCGACCTCGACGCCTCGGTGCCCCTCGAGTCGCTCTCGGCCGTGCTGCGCGCCAACGGGATCGTCGACGTCGAGGGCTACCGCAAGCTGGGCCGCAACCAGATCAGGATCGCCATGTTCCCGAACGTGGATCTCGACGACCTCCGGGCCCTCACCGCCGCCGTCGATTGGATCGCCGAACGCCTGTGAGGCACCGCGTAGGCTGTGGCGGATGGCCGAGGCCTACGCCGTGACCGCAGCCCTGCTGGTCGTGCCGCTGCTCGCCGCCGAGCGGCGGGCCCATCCGGCACGCGGCCCGGTGAAGGCGGCGGCCTCGTCGGCGTTCCTCGCCGCGGCGGTCGCCGCAGGAGCGTTCGACTCCACGTTCGGACGATGGGTGTTCGCCGGCCTGACACTCTCGTGGATCGGCGACGTGGCGCTCGTGTCGGCACAGCGCCGCTGGTTCCTGGCCGGCCTCGCCTCGTTCCTCCTGGCCCACGTCGCCTACGTGGTCGCATTCGCGGCCGCAGGCGCCGCCTGGGGATGGGCCGGGGTGGCCGCGGCCCTGCTCGTGATCCCCGGGTTCGCCGTGGGACGCTGGCTGTGGCCGAGGCTCCCGGCGGGGATGCATGCCCCGGTCGCCGCCTACATCGTGGTGATCTCCGTGATGGTCGCCGCCGCCGCAGGAGGCGCTGCCGGAGACGCGCCCCGAGCCGTGCTCCCGGCCGCAGCCGCCTTCTACGTCTCCGACCTCTTCGTGGCTCGCGACCGGTTCGTCGCCCCCGGGTTCACCAACCGGCTGGCCGGCCTGCCGCTGTACTACGGGGCACAGATCGTGCTGGCGTTGTCCACCGGGATGGTCTGAGGATGCCGGAGCTGCTCGTCGTCCGCCACGGGAAGTCGGACTGGTCGACGGGTGCCCCCGACCGGGAGCGGCCGCTCAACATGCGGGGACGCACCGCGGCGATGACCATGGGACGGGCCCTCCGGCTGGCCGACCATGCGCCGCAGCTCGTGATGACGTCCCCGGCCCTGCGGGCTCACACGACGGCGCGCCTCGCCGCCGAGGTCGGCGAGTGGGAGGACGTTCCCATCGAGGTGGTAGAGGAGTTGTACGGGAGCGGACCGGGCGCCGTCATCGAGGTGCTCCGGGAGCGGGCCCGCACCGACCGGCTGGCCGTGGTCGGGCACGAGCCGACGTGGTCGTCACTCGTGTCGATCCTCATCGGAGGCGGCCGGATCCGCATGCCCACGGCCGCGGTGGCGGCCGTCGACGTGCCGTCGTGGCGTTCGGTGGGGCCCGGCGAAGGCACCCTCATGTGGATGCTGATCCCGCGTCTCATCACCGACGGTTTCTTCGACCTGGGGTTGTGATCAGTCGCGGAACACGGGGTGGCGGGAACCGGGCCGCGCCGCGATCGTCGATTCCCAACGATCGGTGACGCCGACGAGCCGGGGGAGGCGGCGAACCCGCCCGCGCCGGTGCGTCTCGAATACCGGGCCTCCTCCGGCGGC
>CAYXHU010000033.1:0-9666 GCA_964464675.1 uncultured Acidimicrobiia bacterium | reverse complement strand
GACGTGCTGACCCCGATGATCCGGCTGGAGGGCGTCACCAAGGTGTTCCCCGGGACCTCGGAACCCGCGGTCGACCGGCTCACCCTGGACATCGCCGAAGGCGAGATCGTGGTGCTCGTCGGGCCTTCGGGGTGCGGCAAGACCACGACGCTCAAGATGATCAACCGGCTCATCGAGCCGACGTCGGGCTCCATCATCGTGGCCGGGGCGGACGTCACCGCCGTGGAGCCGCACGAGCTGCGCCGCCGGATCGGGTACGTCATCCAGCAGATCGGGTTGTTCCCCCACCGCACGATCGCCCAGAACATCGCCACCGTCCCGCGGCTGCTCGGATGGGATGCGAAGCGCATCTCGGAGCGGGTCGACGAGCTCATCGCCCTCGTCGACCTCGAACCGGCGATGCGCGACCGCTACCCCGCCGAGCTCTCCGGCGGGCAGCGCCAACGAGTCGGCGTGGCGCGGGCGCTCGCCGCCGACCCCCCGGTGATGCTCATGGACGAGCCCTTCGGCGCAGTCGACCCGATCGTGCGCGCCCGGCTCCAGGACGAGCTGCTCGACCTGCAATCGAGGCTCCACAAGACGATCGTCCTGGTCACCCACGACATCGACGAAGCGATCAAGATCGGCGACCGCGTCGCCATCCTCAACGTCGGCGGGATCCTCGAGCAGTACGCCGCACCGTTCGACATCCTCGCAGAGCCGGCCAATCCCTTCGTCGAGGACTTCCTGGGTACCGACCGGGGACTGAAGCGGCTCACCCTCATCCCCATTCGCGACGTCGAGCTGGAACCGGGGCCGGTGGTCCCCCCGGGAGCCTCGGTCGCCGAGGCACGGGCGGCGATGGAGCGATACGGCGTGGCATGGTTCGCAGTGGTCGAGGACGGCACCGTGCACGGCTGGGCCTGGGGCGAAGCCCTGGACGACGCCGGGGACGTGTCCGAGGTGCACCTGGAACCGCTGGGAACCCGGCTGAGTGGCGACCAGTCGCTGCGGGAGGCGCTCGACACGGTGATCTCGACGCACGCCCGCGTCGCCCCGGTCTTCGCCGGCGACCGGTACCTGGGGGTGCTCACGGCGGACGGCATCAGCCGGGAGATCGTCCAGTGATCCTCGCCCAGGCGCGCGATGCCTTCTTCAGGTGGGACTGGGTCGCCGACCATCTCGACGACATCTGGGAGAAGACGGCCGAACACCTGGTGCTCACCGGCATCGCGCTCGGGGTGGGGCTGGCCGTCTCGCTCGCCCTGTCGGTCGTGGCCCTCCGTTTCCGACCCTCCTACGGCCCGATCACCTGGGTCACCGGCTTCCTCTACACGATCCCGTCGCTCGCCCTGTTCGCGTTCCTGGTTCCGATCACCGGCTTCACCGTCCTGACCGCCGAGATCGGCCTCGTCTCGTACACGCTGCTGATCCTGGTGCGCAACATCGTGGCGGGAATCGACGGCGTGGACCCCGCCATCGTCGAAGCCGCCAGGGGCATGGGCTATCGGGACCGCCAGCTGTTCCTGAAGATCGAGCTGCCGCTCGCGGTGCCGGTCATCGTCGCCGGGCTCCGCATCGCGGCGGTCACCACCATCGGGCTCGTCACCGTCACCGCCCTCATCGGGCAGGGCGGCGTCGGCTTCTTCATCCTGCGCGGCCTCAACCGGTTCTTCTCGACCGAGATCGTCCTCGGCACGGTCCTCTCGGTCCTCCTGGCGGTGGCCGCCGACGTGGCGCTGCTGCTCGCCGAACGGGCGCTCACGCCGTGGGCCCGCCGGAGGGCTGCGCTGTGATCGAGTTCTTCGGAGACCTGGCGAGATGGTTCGCCGACAACTGGGACGGCACCGCCGGATACCTGAACCGCACCTGGGAGCACGTGCAGGTCTCCGGGCTCGCCGTCGTGGTCGCGTCGGCGATCGGGGTGCCGCTCGGAGCCTGGCTGGGGCACACCGGCAAGGGCGGGCTCGCCGTCGTCTCCGTGGTGAACATCGGTCGCGCCCTGCCGTCGTTCGGGATCGTCGCCCTGGCCCTCCCGATCACGATCAGGATCGCCGACCGCGTGCCGTTCATCGACAGCGGCCTCGGGTTCCTGCCGACCTTCATCGCGTTGCTCGCCCTGGCCCTGCCTCCGATCTTCACGAACACCTTCGCCGGCGTGCGCAACGTGAGCCGCGACACCGTGGAGGCGGCGCGCGGCATGGGGGTCACCGAGCGGAGGATCCTCGTCGACGTGGAGCTGCCGATCGCCTCGCCCGTGGTGCTGGCCGGCATCCGTACCTCGGCGGTCCAGGTGGTCGCCACGGCAACCTTGGGCGCCCTCGTCGGGTACGGAGGGTTGGGCAGGTACATCATCGACGGCTTCGCCGTCCAAGACGACCTGCAGATCGTCGCCGGGGCGCTGTTGGTCGCCGTGCTGTCGGTTGCCACGGAACTCGGGTTCGGCGCCCTGCAGCGGCGCATCGTGCCGCCTCCGCTGCGCCGCGGCACGTCGCTGCGGCGGCGGGCCCTGCGGCGTCTGCAGCCCTCAGCGAGAACACCGGCATGAGGGTGCCGAATTGCCCCCAGAGCCCCATCCTTTAGGGTTGTCGGGTCCGCAGCCGGCCTCGCGCGCCGGTGGACCGCTATTCAGGAGGGAGAAACCCATGCGGAACGTCTTCCGCAGTCGCGTCGTCGGGGCGGCGCTCGTTTCTCTGGCGCTCGTCGCCGGAGCGTGCTCGTCGGGTGACGACGCCACGGACGGCCCGACGATCACGGTCGGCTCGACGAACTTCGGCGAGCAGTTGATCCTCGGCGAGATCTACGCCTCGGTCCTCGAGGCGAACGGCTACTCGGTCGAGCGCAAGTTCAACCTGGGAACCCGGGAGGTCGTGAACCCTGCGCTGAAGAGCGGCGAGATAGATCTCCTCGCCGAGTACACCGGCACGCTGCTCACCTTCGAGGGCGGCACACCCAGCACCGACTCCGACCAGACGTGGAGCGATCTCCAGAACGCCATCGGCGACGACGGGCTGGTCGCACTGGCCTATTCCCCGGCACAGGATAAGAACGGCTTCGTGGTCACCGCCGCGACCGCCCAGGAGCTGGGACTCGCCGCGGTGAGCGACCTCGCCCAGTACAACGGGCAACTCGTGCTCGGTGGTCCTCCGGAGTGCCCGGACCGCGAGTTCTGCCTCATCGGCCTCCAGGAGGTGTACGGGCTGGACTTCGCAGGGTTCACGCCGCTCGACACGGGCGGGCCCCTCACCGTCGCCGCCCTGGAGGGTGGCGAGATCGACGTGGCCCTCCTGTTCACCTCCGACGGAGTCATCGCCGCCAAGGGGTTCGTGCTGCTGGAGGACGATCGCAACCTGCAGCCGGCCGAGAACATCGTGCCGGTGACCACCGAGGAGATCATGGACGCCTACGGCGAGGACTTGCGCGATCTGCTCGACGAGGTGAGCGCGGCGATCACCACGGCGGAGCTGAGCGAGCTCAACAAGCGCTACGGCCTCGACGCCGAGGATCCCGAGGACCTGGCCCGCGAATGGCTGGTGTCGAAGGGATTCATCGAGGAGTAGACCCGCCCCTCGATCTGTGCCTCCGGGACGGCCCACCGGCCGTCCCGGAGCGCGTCGGGGCCCGTGGTGCGATCGGATCCGCACCCGGCCGGTACGATCGCCGGGAATGGTCGCATCGCCGGAGATCCCGATCGACGCAGCCTCGGTGCACCTGGTCTCGGTGCCGCTCCGGCGCGCCTACCGGTTCGCGGGCGGGACGCTGGAGCAGCGAACGCTCGTGCTGGTGCGGCTCTGCTCCGGCGAGATCGAAGGGTGGGGTGAAGCCTCCCCGGTCCCCGGCTACTCGCAGGAATCCGCCGCCGAGGTGTTCTCGGTGCTGGCCGAGGCGATCGGAGGGCCTCCTTCCCCAGGGTTCGGCGCCGCGCCGCTTCCCCCCGGTGCACCCGCCTCGGCGCGCCATGCCCTCGAGACCGCGTTCTGGGACCTGTCGGCCCGCATCGCAGGGACGCCCCTGGCATCGCTCCTCGGAGGCACCCCGCGGCATCTCCCGGTGACCGCCGTCGTCGGCCTCGGTACGGGCGACGACGGGGTCGCCGCAGCCCGAGCCGCTCTCGAGGCGGGACACGCCCGGGTGAAGGTGAAGCTCGACGGCCCTCGCGACCTCCCCCGGCTGGCGGCGATCGCCGACGCACTCCCGGCCGGGAGGCTGGCCGCCGACGCCAACGGCTCCCTGCCTGCCGACATGGCCGGGATCCTCGCCGAGCGGCTCTCCGGGATGGGCCTCGCCTACCTCGAGCAGCCCTTCCGACCCGGCAACCTGACCGCGTCGGCCGTCCTCAACGAGGCCGTCCCGGTGTGCCTCGACGAGGAGGTGACGGGGCCGGATGACACACGGCGAGCGCTGGGCGCCGGAGCCGCCTCGTTGGTCAGCGTCAAGCCGGGGCGGCTCGGGGGGCTCGCCGCCGCCCTCGAGGTGCTCGGCGCGGCCCGATCGGCCGGGGCCGGGGTGCTGGTCGGGGGTCTCCTCGAGTCGGGCATCGGCAGGGCTGCGTCCCGGGCGCTCGCCGCGGCAGCCGGATCCGGCGAACCGAGCGAGCTCGCACCGAGCCTCGGCTACCTGGAACACGACCTGGTCACCGTCCCGGCAGTCCTCGAGCCGGGGCGGGGGGTGGCGGTCCCTCGTGCCCCCGGCTGGGGAGGCACGGTGGACGTCGACGCGGTGGCCCGGTGCACGCTCAGGAGGGTGGACGCCGGGTGAGGCTCGGTCTGCGATGATCGGGGCCATGCGACGAACGACGGTCCTCATCCTGACGCTGGCCGCGGCGCTCGGCACCGCTTCCCCGGCCCGCGCCCAGACCGGCGGCCCCGAGTGCCCCGAGTACCGAGGGGTGACCTGCGACGGGTGGGTCACCGACACTGCCGGGGTGATCGTGGACGACGCCCGGCTCGAGGACGCTGTCGGCCGGGTGGTCGCCGCCCACGGACATGAGATAGCGGTCGTCGTCGTCCCCACGAGCGGATCGGTCTCCCCGTACGACCTCGCCGTCGGGCTGGGCAACACCTGGGGTGTCGGGGACGCAGACGCCGACGACGGCATCATCGTGCTGGTGGCGGTCGAGGAGCGCAGGACGGAGATCGTCACCGGCGGCGGCCTGTCGCTCCCCGGCCTCGACGGAGTCACCGCGGCCGGCAACTCGGCCTTCGGCGCGGGCGATTTCGACGGTGGGATCATCGCCATCCTGGGGAGCCTCGACCGGGTGCTCGCCGATCCCTCCGCACCGCCGTCCGAGCCCGGGGGCGGGCCGTCCGAGGATCGCCGCGGCCTGGCGGGGACGCTCATCGCGGCCGCGCTCCTCATCGGAGGCGGAGCGTGGGTGCTCACAGGCGGCCGGACGGCACGGCGCAACCGGGCCCGGGAACGGAGAAGGGCCCGGGTCGACGACGAGCTCGCCCGTCTCGAGCCGTCCGGGCAGGAACTCCCCCTGCTGGGCGAGTACACCCTCGGCGCCCCGGCTGCGGATCTCACGGTGCGAACCGGCGATGCCGTTGCCGCCCTTCGCTCGCTCGCCGAGGACAGGCCCGTCGGCGACCGGCAGGCCCTGGCCGCCATGTCGGCCCTCGGCGTGATCGATGTGGTGGACAGGGGGCGCCTCCTCGCCGATCACGACGTTCCGCTCGAGCTGCGGGTGTCGGGAGAGCGGCGCATGCTCGAGGAGGCGGTGCAGGCGGCGGGCGATGCCGCCCCGGAGGCCCGTACGGAGGAGGAGTTCGAACTGCGCCTCGCCGAGCTCGGCCGCCTCGTCGAGGCCCTGCGCCCCCACCGGGTGGCCGCGGCCCGGCGGCGCACGGCGCAGTCGATCGCCGATGCCCTCACCGAGACCCCGATCGGATGGGCAGTGGTCACGGACCTCGGCTCCCGCCTGTTCAGGGCCTCCCCCGCCCTCGACGGGTCGGCTCCACTGGAGCAGTCCGTCGCGGAGCTCGAGCGCGTCTACGGCGTGGCACGAGCCAAGACCGATCGCCTGCGCCACTTCTACGACCGGCTTCCGGCGACCACGACCAGGCCGGCAGTCGCGGCTGCGTTGGCCGATCTCGACGACGATCCCGAGGCGGCTCTCGCGGCGTACGAGCGCCTCCGGGCAACCCTCGAGGAGGCGGGGTCGGTGCTCGAGGCCGACGGGCTACAGATCCCGGCGATCAGCGCGCTGCTGCTGATGAACCGTGACGACGGCAACGTGGACGAGTTCCTGTCCACCTACCGGGCTCGCCGCAATGCCGGAAGCCCCCCGGCCGAGGCCGTCGAGTATGCCCTGGCCGGTCTGCGAGACCCGGACGAGATTCGCAGGGCTCGGGAGGCTTCCCGCCGGTCGGCCCTCCCGGTGTCGATCAGCGCAGCGCTGCTGCGCCGCCGCGACGACGGCATGGCCGTCTTCGAGTCGATCGTCGAGGAGTTGCAGGTCCACGGGCTCGATTCCGACACCCGGCGTACCGTTGCCGGCGTCCTGGCGATGTCGCTCGAGGAGTCCCAGGCGGTGCGACGCTGGCTCGAGGCACGCCGCGCCCTCGGCGAGCTCGGCCTGGAAGGTGCCTACGCCGACGTCGCCGCCGCCTTTGGTGCCTCCGACCGCCGCGGTCCGCGGGCATTCGCGCTGGCGTACGCCGCGCAGCGCCAGGCGTTGGCGCGCTCTGAGATCGACGATGCCGACCGATTCGCCCCCGAGCTCGCTCACGAAGGGACCAGCCGGCGTACCGACAGCTGGACCGGCCGGCCCATCCCCGGGGACTACGGGGCGTTCGATCCCTTCACGTTCTTCTTCTACCACTGGGTGATCACGCGCGGTGCCACCGGTTCCTTCGGCTGGGAGCCCGTCTACCGGGACGCCTCGTGGAGCGGGGATCGATCGTCGTGGTGGGGCGGGTTCGGAGGAGGGGGCGGTTTCGGCGGCAGCGGTTCTTCGTGGGGTGGCTCCTCTTGGGGCTCGGGAGGAGGGATCGGCTCCTTCGGCGGCTTCGGAGGAGGCGGCGGCTTCGGGGGCGGCTCGTCGGGAGGCGGCGGCTGGTGACGGACCCCATCACGAGCACCGCCAACGAACGCGTCAAGCGGCTGGTCCGGCTGCGGGACCGCAGAGAACGGGATCGCAGCGGACGGTTCCTCGTCGAGGGGTTTCGCGAGATCGGACGGGCGCTGGAGGGACGTGTGGAGATCGAGGAGCTCTACATGTGCCCCGAATTGTTCCTGGGCGGCAACGAGCCTGCTCTCGTGGACGGGGTCGCCGCGGCCGGCGCAGAGGTGTTCCTCGTCGCCGAGGCCCCTTTCCGGAAGATCTCGTATCGCGATCGGCCCGAGGGTCTGGTGGCGGTGGCCCGTCAGTTCCCGACCCGGCTCGATCGGCTCCGCCCCGATTCCCCTGCGCTGCTGCTGGTGGCCGAGTCGATCGAGAAACCGGGCAATCTCGGCACCATGCTGCGCACCGCCGAAGCGGCCGGAGCAGGCGGCCTGGTGGTCTGCGAGCCCACCACCGATCCCTTCAACCCAAACGTCGTCCGTGCATCGCTCGGGACCTTGTTCTTGGTGCCGCTCGCCGTCGCCTCCACCCGGGAAACGATCTCGTGGCTGCACGCCGCAGGCATCGAGTCCTTCGCCGCCACTCCGGCGGGGGCGCAGCCCCACTACGAGACGGACCTCACCGGACCCGCCGCCCTCGTCGTCGGCAGCGAGCAGTACGGGCTCACCGACGCATGGCTGCAGGGTGCCGATCACCGGGTCGTGATCCCCATGGCGGGGTCCGTGGACAGCCTCAACGCGGCCATGTCGGCCGGCATCCTCCTCTTCGAAGCGCTCCGCCAGCGTTCCCGCTGACGCCGCCGTCGTTGCCTCCGAACACATGTTCGGTCTAGGCTCGGCCCATGTCCGTGCCGCTGCAGCGCTCCTTCGACGATCTGGGCGCACCACTCTTCGAGGTCCCGTTCTGCGTGCTCGACCTCGAGACGACGGGTGGATCGCCGGCGGACTGTGCGATCACCGAGATCGGGGCGATCCGGTACAGGGGCGGCGACGCCGAGGGCACGTTCCACACCCTGGTGAACCCCGATCGGGAGATCCCCGCCTTCATCACGGTGCTGACGGGTATCACCCACGCCATGGTGGTCGAGGCTCCCCGTATCGAGGAGGTTCTCCCGTCGCTCCTCGAGTTCATCGGCGATGCGGTGATCGTGGGGCACAACGTCCGCTTCGACCTCGGGTTCCTCAACGCGGCCTGCGACCGCCTCGGGTACCCCAGGCTCCCGAGACGGTCGGTGGACACGCTTGCACTGGCACGGCGGCTGGTGCGCGACGAGGTCCGCCGCCTCGACCTCGGAAGCCTCGCCGCCTACTTCGGGTCCCCGGTGAAGCCGGTCCATCGCGCCCTGGAGGATGCCCGGGCCACGGCCCACGTCCTGTGGTCGCTGATGGAACGCGCCGGGACGATCGGCGTCACCCACCTCGACGACCTGCTCACCCTGCCGACCGCCCGCGGATCCCCTGCGTACCGGAAGCTGGCCCTGTGCGACGGGCTGCCGCGGCGCCCCGGCGTCTACCTCTTCAAGGACCGCACGGGCACCGTCATCTACGTCGGGAAGGCCAAGGACCTCCGCTCCAGGGTGAGGTCGTACTTCTACGGCGACGAGCGCCGATCCGTGGCCGCGATGCTGCGGGAATTGGCCGAGATCGAGCACCGCGTCTGCGAGACCGAGCTGGAGGCCGAGATCGCAGAGCTCCGTCTCATCCAGGCGCATCGTCCCCGCCACAACCGGCGGTCCCGGCCCGGGGCGGCGGCGCACTGGGTGGTGCTCACCGACGAGCGGTTCCCCCGCCTCTCGATGGTGCGCCGGCCTCGCCCGGAGGCAGGCGCCGCGCTCGGCCCGTTTCGAGGGATGCGCCCGGCGCGCCGGGTGGTGGAGGCGATCTGGGACGCCCTGCCGGTGCGCCGTTGCACCGGCCCTCCCGGCCGCCGCTCTGCCCCGTGTGCCTTCGCCCAGCTGGGGGTGGCCATGTGCCCGTGCGACGGCACCCTCGAGGAGCCCGCCTACCGGGCCGTGGTCGAGAGGTTGGTCGCCGGCGTGGAAGCCGAGCCCGAGCTGCTCCTCGATCCCCTGGACCGCAAGATCACCGAACTCGCCTCCCGGAGCCGGTTCGAGGAAGCCGCCTGGGTGCGCGACCGCCGCCGCGCCCTAGCGACCGCCCTGGAGCGGAGGCGGGCCTGGGAGGCGCTGCGAGATGCCGGACTGGTGTGTGCGATCGCCGACGACGGGAGCGGAGCGCTCGTCGAGGAGGGCCGCCTGGTGGCCTCGTGGTCGGATCGAACCCGCCCTCCGCTGCTCCCGGCACGGCTCGTCGAGCCGGGACACCGCAGCCCCGTCCCGGAGTCACTGGCGGACGCAGAGGAGGCCCACCTGGTGTGGCGGTGGCTCACCTCGGGCACCGTCAGGCTGGTCGAAGCCTCGGCACCCCTCGTCATGCCGGTGCGCCCGGTGCCGGGACTGGAGCGCATCGCAGTCTGATTCAGGCGATCGCCGACGCGAAGAGCTCCGGATCCACGTTGCCTCCGGAGAGGACCACCCCGACGACCCGTCCCGTCACGTCGATCGCTCCGGAGAGCACCGCGGCCAGGCCGGCCGCGCGGCCCGGCTCGACCACCACCTTGAG
>CAYXHU010000032.1:0-9757 GCA_964464675.1 uncultured Acidimicrobiia bacterium | reverse complement strand
TCATCTGCGTGGTCGAGCGAGCCCAGGACATCCCGGTGGTGGAGCGCACCCACGAATTCGACGGCCGCTACCACGTGCTCGGCGGCGCCATCTCGCCGATCGAGGGGATCGGCCCAGAGCAGCTGAGGATTCGGGAGCTGGTCGCCCGTCTGGAGCCCGAGGGAGTCCGGGAAGTGATCGTCGCCACCAACCCGAGGGTCGAGGGCGACACGACGGCGCTCTATCTGGCACGCACCCTGAAGCCGCTCGGGATCACCGTCACCCGGCTCGCCAGCGGGTTGCCGGTGGGTGGTGACCTCGACTATGCAGACGAGCTCACGCTCGGCAGGGCGCTGGCCGGTCGTCGCGAGATGTAGACCGCGACGGTGCGGGTCTTCCTACTCTCCCCGTACCACACCGGATCCCATCGACAGTGGGCGGAGGGCTATCGCGCGGCCAGCCGGCACGAGGTGGTGCTCGTGACCCACGAGGGGCAGTTCTGGACATGGCGGCTCACCGGGGGATTCGTCACCATGGCCGACGAGGTGACCGCCGCCGCGGCTCGCCACGGGGCACCCGACGTGCTCCTGGCCAACGGGATGCTCGACCTGGCCGGCCTGCTCGGCCTCCTGCGCCGCCGGCTCGCCGACGTCCCGGCGGCCCTGTACATGCACGAGAACCAGGTCACCTATCCGCGGGCGGGCCGGACGAAGCGAGAGGCGTACTACGGGCTCGTCAACTGGACGGCGGTGCTCGCCGCAGACACCGTCGCGTTCAATTCGGACTTTCACAGGGACTCGTTCTTCGCCGCGCTGCCCGGGTTGTTGCGTTCGTTCCCCGATCGGAGCCACGAGCCGAAGGTGCCGTCGGCGCGGGCCAAGTCGACCGTGCTCCCGGTCGGCGTCGATCTGCGCCGCCTCGACCCGCCGGCGCACCGTGTCGGCCCGCTCGTCGTCCTGTGGAACCACCGATGGGACGATGACAAGGACCCGGCCGGCTTCCTGAAGGCGATGGAAGAGGTGGTCTCGGCCGGGTGTGAGGTGCGGGTCGTGCTCGCCGGTGAGCGCTTCGTCGGCCAGGGGGATCGCCATGCCGCGGCGGTAGAGCGCCTCGGAGACTCCGTCGCGTCGTGCGCCCATCTGCCACCGGAGCGGTACCGCGACGCGCTTCGCCGCGCCGACGTGGTGGTCAGCACGGCCCGGCAGGAGTTCTTCGGCGTGTCGGTCGTCGAGGCGATGTACGCCGGCGCCATGCCGCTCGTTCCCGATCGACTCGTCTACCCGGAGCGGATCCCCGGCGAGTACGCCGAGCGGTGCCTGTACCGGGGACGTCCGGGGCTGGTGTCGCGCCTCAGGTGGGCCGCGGAGCACCCGGACGAAGCGAGGGGCGTCGGAGCGGACTTGCGGGCCACGGTCGCCCGGTACGACTGGTCTGTTCTGGCGCCCGGCTACGACGACTGGCTGGAAGGCCTGGTGATCTCGGGGCGGGCACGCGACAGCGGCGGCGGAGGGGCACCGCCGGCGACGTGAGCGTACGCCCCGGTGATCCTGGACAGACGGTCGAAGCGATGGTGGGCCTCGATGAACCGAACGGTCCCCGTCTTGGAGCGCATCACCAGGGTGTGCGTCCAGGCGCCGTCCGCCACGTACCGCACACCTTCGAGGAGCTCCCCCGTCGTGACACCGGTCGCGGCGAAGAACACATCGTCTGAGTGCACCAGGTCGCGCAGGCCGAGGACCGCGTCGAGGTCGAAACCCCCGTCGCGGGCCAGCCCGCGTTCGGTGTCGTCGCGCGGCCACAGCCGGCACTGCATCTCGCCACCCATGCAGGCGAGGGCGCACGCCGCAGTAACCGCTTCCGGTGACCCGCCGATCCCCAGGAGGACGTCGATGCCCGAATCCGGGACGGCGGTGGCGATGGCCGCGGAGATGTCCCCGTCGCGGATGAGGCGGATGCGGGCCCCCGCCCTGCGGGCCGCCGCGATGTGGTCGTGGTTGCGGGGGCGGTCGAGGATGATCGCGGTGAGGTCGTCGACGTCCTTCCCCTTGGCCCGGGCGACGGCGGCGAGGTTGTGCTCCACGGGAGCGTTCAGGTCCACGACCCCGGCGGCGTCTTCTCCGACGGCGATCTTGTCCATGTAGACCAGCGGGCCCGGGGCGTACATCGAGCCTCGCTCTGCCAGCGCCAGCACGGCGAGGGCCCCCGGCCCCCCTTCGGCGGTGAGGCGGGTGCCGTCCACCGGGTCGACCGCGACGTCGACGTGCGGAGCACGGCCGTTCCCGATGCGTTCCCCGTTGTAGAGCATCGGGGCCTCGTCCTTCTCGCCCTCTCCGATGACGACGATCCCGTCCATGTCGATGCTGGCCAGGACCACCCTCATCGCATCGACGGCAGCTTGGTCGACCGCTTCCTTGTTGCCGCGCCCCTGCCAGCGGCCCGCCGCCATGGCCGCCGCCTCCGTGACCCGGCCCAGCTCCAGGGCGAGGTTGCGTTCGGCCTGCTGGTCGCTCATCCGGCGACCTCGAGGATCAGGGCGTCGCCCTGGCCGCCGCCGCCGCACAGCGTCGCTCCGCCCACCCCGCCGCCTGCGGCCTTGAGGGCGTTGATGAGCGTGACCACGATCCGGGCTCCCGATGCGCCGAGAGGGTGCCCGAGAGCGACGGCTCCGCCGTTGACGTTGACCTTGTCGTGGGGCACGTCCAGGGATCTCGCCGACCACAGGGCCACGGCGGCAAAGGCCTCGTTGATCTCCAGCAGATCAAGATCGCTCACCGACATCCCGGCCCTCTTGAGCGCGATCCGCATCGCCTCCGCAGGCCGGTCGTGGAGGGTGGCGTCCGGTCCCCCCACCTGGCCGTAGGAGAGCACCTCGGCGAGGATCGGGAGGCCCTCGGCCTCGGCGGCGGCCCGGTCGGCGACCACCAGGGCGGCGGCTCCGTCCGAGATCTGGGAGGCATTCCCCGCGGTCACGGTGCCGTCGGCGCGGAATGCCGGACGCAGGCGGGCGAGGGACTCCACGGTGGAATCCGGCCTGATGCCCTCGTCGTGATCCACCACCAGCGGGTCTCCCTTGCGCTGCGGCACCGAGACGGGGGCGATCTCCCGGGCGAACGCCCCGGACTCGGCGGCCGCTGCGGCACGCCGGTGACTCTCTGCAGCCCATGCGTCCTGCTCGTCGCGCCCGATGCCGAGCGCAGCGCTCTTGAGATCGGACGACTCGCCCATCATGCAGTCGTCGAAGGAGCAGAACAGTCCGTCGAGGTTCATCGCGTCGACCACCTGCGCGTCGCCCATGCGCATGCCCCAGCGTGCTCCGGGAAGCAGGTAGGGAGCGTTGGACATCGATTCCATTCCGCCGGCGAGGACGAAGGTCGCCTCTCCCATGCGGATGTCGCGGTCGGCGTAGGCGATGGCCGTCAACCCGGAGAGGCACACCTTGTTGATCACGGTCGAGGGGATCGTCATCGGCACTCCAGCGCGGCGGGCAGCCTGCCGGGCGGTGATCTGTCCCGTGCCAGCCTGGATGACGTGCCCGAACAGCACCTCGTCGAGGCTCTCGGGGGCCAGCCCGGAGCGCTCGAGGGCGGCCTTCATGCTCGCGGCACCCAGATCGACGGCCTGGAGCGGCGTGAGCGCGCCGCCGAACCGTCCCATCGGCGTCCGAGCTATCGCGGTGATGACAGAGCCCACTGCAGACCTCCTGCGAAGCGACCGTGGACCCCGAATCTACCGGAGCGCGGCCCCGGCCCGGTCGGGTACCCTCACGCCGTGCTGCTGTTGAACCTCGACCACGTCGCCGTGGCCGTCCACGACCTGGACGCCGCCCTGGCGCGCCACCTCGCCTTGTTCGGCGTCGGGCCGTCGTCTCGGGAAGTCGTGGAGTCCCAGGGGGTCGAAGAGGCAATGATCCCCACCGGGGGCTCTCACCTGCAGCTGCTGGCGCCGCTCGGGCCCGACACGCCGGTCGGCCGCTTCCTGGAACGGCGCGGCGAGGGCCTCCATCACGTCGCCTACGCCGTGGCCGACATCACCGCGGCCCTGGAGCATCTGCGCTCCGAGGGCGCCACGCTCGTGGACGACGAGCCGCGGATCGGCGGAGGCGGCAGGCGCATCGCCTTCGTGCACCCGCGCAGCTTCGGAGGCGTGCTGGTCGAGCTGGTGGAGGTCCCGTGAGCGACGGCCTCGAGATCTTCGGTGGAGCGGGCTCTCTCGAGGCGGCCGCGATCGTCGCCGCGCTGGCACGCCTCGTCGAGGAGCAGTCGGTGCTGGCCGCCATGCCCCCGGAGCGGCCCCGCCCCGGGCTCTGGGTGATGTCGGGCAGACCGCGTCCCGTGGAGACGCCCTTCGCTCGCCGGGCTCCCGAGCCTGCAGGGTGGAGCGTCGGCGACCGCCCGGACGCCGAGGAGCCTCCGGCCTGATCCGGGTCTGTCAAGGCCCGACGGCGGCCTGCGCCTCGGCTGCCGGCTCGTGCGTGATGGGCTGAGCCGAGCCAGCCGGCAAGGTGAAGCAGAACCTGGCTCCCACCGGGAACCCCGGCTCGTACCACACGTCCCCGCCCATGGCCTCGACGAGGTGCCTCGTGACGGTGAGCCCGAGACCTATCCCGGTTCCGGTCGGCTCCGTGCCCACCACTCCCTGCTCGAACCGGTCGAAGATGCGCTCCCTGCGTTCGGCGGGCACGCCGGGCCCGTTGTCGGCGACCACCACGAGGAACCGTTCGCCTCTCCGGATCGCCTCGATGCCCACATGGTCCCCTCCGTACTTGCGGGCGTTGTCGAGGAGGTTCCGCAGCACTTGCTCGACCCGGTTGGGATCGGCTCTGACGACGACGTTGCCGGGCACGGCGACCGTCGCCGAGGTGCCGCCCCCCTCTGGGAACAGCAACTCGGCGACACGGTAGGCGGCCGGCCTCAGAGGGAAGTCGACCGGATCGAGCACGAGTCGGCCCGCCTCGAGGCGGGGGATCGCCAGGACGTCGTCGACGAGGTTGGCGAGATGGTCGGCTTCCTTGCAGATGATGCCGAGGAATTCGTCGATCTCGGACGGATCGAGGGCTTGCCAGGTCTCCTGGAGGGAGGCGGCGAACCCGGTGATGTTCGTGAGCGGGGTGCGCAGTTCGTGGCTGATCATCGAGACGAACTCGTTCTTCATCGCCGAGGCTCGCTGCTCGGCCTGCAGGGCCACTTCGTGCCGCCGATGGGCGGCACGGACCAGGGATGCCCCAGACAGCAGGAGAAGCGTGCCTCCGAGCAGCAGGATCCCCGCCTCGACCCATTCGAAGGCTTGCACCAGAACGTCGTGGTCGTCGGAGGGCCCGAGCCCGAGAGACTGAGCGCGCACTGCGAGCGCCGCGGCAACCACGACGAACAGCCATACCACTCGGCGGCGGGCCACCAGCAGTGTTCCGGCGGCCACGAGATAGGCGACCAGGGCGATGAACGGCCCGCCGATGTGACCGCCCGAGCCGACCACCATGCTGAAGGCCGCTGCGTCGATCATGAGGAACCCGAGCGCGCCCGAGCGCCACGCCACGCGCACCAGTGCGTCGCAGAGCACGATGCCGTAGGCGATCGCCCTCGGCTGCCAGAAGGGAACGTCGTAGGCCATCGCCAGCAACGCCCCCGTGAGCAGCGCCCCCGCCAGTCCGGCCCGCACCCACTGGATCAGCGGCCGGTGCGAGGCGTAGTCGACGGGCGTCACCGGGCGTCCGGAAGACACCGGAGCTTCGGTCACCGGGCTCATGGCAGGTCCATCGGCAGGCCCGGCGACTGCCTGAAGCGGATGACTAGTCCGAAGGACGCGCCTCGGCGAGGGCGTCCACCGCATGATCGGGGACCACGAGGTCTCCTCGCCCGGTGCCCACGGAGATGCCCGGCTTGTACCGGCCGTGGAAGTCGGAGCCACCTGTGGCGATCAGACCGAAGCTTGCGGCGAGGTCGGCGAGCCGGATCCGGTGTTCGGGTGGGTATTCGACGTAGTAGCACTCCACGCCTGCGATCCCCAGCCGGGCGAAGGCAGCGAACGCCTCGGCGAATCCGGCGGCGCCGTCGGCGACCGTGTGCGGATGGGCGACGACGCAGACCCCACCCGAAGCCGCGGTGAGGCGGACCGCTTCGGCGACCGGGAGCCTCGGCCTGCTCCGGTAGGCGGGTCGTCCCGTGGCGAGATACCGGTCGAAGGCCTCGCCGACCGAGCGGACCACGCGTCGGGCCACGAGTACTGCGGCGATGTGCGGCCTGCCCACCGAACCGCCTCCGGACTCCTCCTCGACGTCGTCGAGGGTGATGTCGATGCCCATGCCGGAGAGCGCCGCCACGATCTCTGCGTTGCGAGCATTACGGCCGGCCTGGAGCGAGGCGAGGCGGTCCTGGAGCGGTCCGGGACGCGGTTCGATCCAGTAGGAGAGCAGGTGCATCGCCCGGTCCTGCCAGTCGACCGAGAGCTCCACTCCCGGGATCATCTCGATGCCGGAGCGCCCCGCGGCGGCCCGAGCCTCGTCGATGCCCTCCAGCGTGTCGTGGTCGGTGAGGGCGACGGCGCCGAGTCGGCGGGCCGCCGCCTCCTCGATCACCCGGGCGGGAGGCTCACTGCCGTCCGAGGCCGTGCTGTGAGTGTGCAGGTCGACGGGCACGGGCTCAGCGGAGGATCTCGACTCGTTCCAGGTAGACCGTCTCGAGCGGCCGGCTCTGCTCTCCGAGGATCGCACCCTCTCCCTTCGGGACGGCCTCCATGGCGGCGATCACGTCGTTGCCGGCGAGCACCGTGCCGAAGACCGAGTATGCGGGGGGAAGCGGCGCATCCCGGATCACGATGAAGAACTGGCTCCCGGTGGTCCCGGGCCCGGCGTTGGCCATGGCCAGGGTTCCCGACTCGTAGAGGAACCCCGCCGGTGGGAACTCGTCGGGGATCACGTAGCCGGGTCCGCCCCGGCCGGAGGCGGTTGGGTCTCCGGCCTGTACGTAGGCTCCCGGGGCGACACGATGGACGGCGGTGCCGTCGAAATACCCGCGCTCTGCGAGGAACACGAACGAGTTGACGGTCTCGGGGGCAGCGTCGGCGTCGAGCTCGACTCGGATGTCGCCGCACGACGTGTGCAGGACGGCCTCCAGGGTCCCCTCGAGGCCGAGATCGTCGGGAGCGGCGAACTGCATCTCGAAGGCAGGAGGCGGTGCTTCCGCTCCGCAGGCCGTGGGCTGGGCGCGGAATGCCTCGTACTGGGGCGACGTGATCGGCGGCGCTTCGGACTGCGACTCGCCTCCGCCACACGCTGCCACGAGCACGGCGAGGGCCACTGCGGCTGAGGTCAGGGAACGGGCTCTGGTCATGAGGCCAGACTCTACGGAGAGAGCCGGACAATGCGCGGCCGGGCTCCCCACCGTGCCCGGCAGGCCCGTGTCGCCGATGCTCCACCGGCGCTCACCGGTACACTCCTGCCGGCCATGGCGCTCGTCGTGCAGAAGTTTGGTGGGTCCTCGGTGGCGGACGCCGAGAGGATTCGCTCGGTTGCCCGCCGGGTGGCGGAACGCCACCGGGCGGGGGATTCCGTCGTCGTGGTGGTGTCGGCCATGGGCTCGACAACGGACGAGCTCATCGCCATGGCCGAGCAGGTCAGTCCGCAGCGCCACCCGCGCGAGATGGACATGCTCGTCACGGCCGGGGAGCGGATCTCGATGGCGCTCCTGGCCATGGCGATCCGCGACCACGGCGTCGAAGCCGTGAGTCTGACGGGATCGCAGGCCGGGATCCTGACCGACGCCAGGCACGGAGCCGCCAAGATCGAGAAGATCACCCCGTTCCGGGTCAGAGAGGGTCTCGATGCCGGCAGGGTCGTGATCGTCGCCGGCTTCCAGGGCGTGGCCCCCGACACCAAGGAGGTCACGACGCTGGGACGGGGCGGCTCGGATGCAACGGCCGTGGCGCTCGCCGCGGCCTTGATGGCCGACTCGTGTGAGATCTACACCGACGTCGATGGGGTCTTCACTGCAGATCCGCGCATCATCCCGGAGGCCCGCAAGCTGGCCGAAGTGTCGTTCGAGGAGATGCTGGAGCTGTCCGCGTCCGGTGCCCGCGTGCTCATGCTGCGGTCCGTGGAGTTGGGCGCCCGGTACGGCATCCCGATTCATGTACGCTCGTCGTTCCACGATCAGGATGGGACCTGGGTGAGAGACCCAACGATGGAAGAGGCGGTCGTCAGCGGCATCGCCCACGACACGTCGGCGGTCAAGGTGGCCGTGGCCCGTGTTCCCGATCGCCCCGGAGTGGCCGCGAGCCTGTTCGAGCCACTCGCCGCGGCGGCGGTGAACGTGGACATGATCGTCCAGAACGCGGCCGCCGACGGGACTACCGACATATCGTTCACGGTTCCCGCAGAGCACGCCGGCGAGGCCCTGCGGATCGCCACCGAGGTGGCGGCCCGGCTGGGTGCCGGAGCCGCCACCCTCGACGATCACATCGCCAAGGTGTCGGTCGTGGGAGCAGGGATGCGCAGTGCCCCCGGCGTTGCGGCGAAGATGTTCGCGGTCCTCGCCGCAGCCGACATCAACATCCAGATGATCTCGACGTCGCCGATCCGCGTATCCGCGGTCATCGATGCCGAGCACGTCGACAGGGCCGTGCGGAGCCTTCACGTGGCATTCGACCCGCCGACGCCGCCGACCGAGGAGGCCTGATGACAGCCCGGACGGTCGCCGTCGTCGGCGCCACCGGGGCGGTGGGCACCGAGATGCTGGCGACGCTCGAGCGTCGCAGGTTCCCGGTAGGCACGATCCGGCTCATGGCTTCGGAGCGGTCCGCCGGCCGGGTCGTGGAGACGCCCTGGGGGCGCGCGACGGTCGAAGATCTCGACCGGGTGGATCCGTCCGGGATCGACATCGCCTTGTTCTCAGCGGGAGCGGCCCGCTCCAGGGCGCACGCCCCGCGGTTTGCAGAGGCCGGTGCGGTGGTGGTGGACAACTCCTCGGCGTTCCGGATGGAGCCGAGTGTTCCCCTGGTGGTGGCCGGGGTGAACGACGAGGCGGCGCAACGGCACCGGGGCATCATCGCCAACCCGAACTGCACCACGATGGTGCTGATGATGGCGCTGGCCCCGCTGCACCGGGTTGCCGGGCTCTCCCGCCTCGTGGCGACGTCGTACCAGTCGGTGTCCGGGACCGGGCTGGAGGCGATCGCCGAATTGCGGGATCAGGTGGACACCCTCGGCGAGGACCCGGATTCGTTGCGCTTCGGGGGATGGGTCGAGCCGGTCGTCGCGGCGTATTCGAGACCGATCGGATGGAACGTGCTGCCCCACGCCGGATCGTTCACAGACCGCGGCTACACGGACGAGGAGTGGAAGCTGGTCAACGAGACCCGCAAGATCCTCGACGCTCCGGGGGCCGCAGTCGAGGCGCTGTGTGTGCGCGTGCCGGTCGTGGTCGGGCATGGGATCGCCGCGTTCGCCTGGTTCGATCGCGCGGTCGGTCCCGAAGAGGCGGCCGAGGTGATCGCCTCGGGCCCCGGCGTTCGGGTCTGGACCGACCGCGTGCCGACGCCGCTCGACTCGGCCGGGGTGGACGACGTGCTGGTGGGGAGGATCCGGGAGACCCTGGGCACGCCCGGCGGCATCGCCCTGTGGGCGGTGGGCGACAACCTTCGCAAGGGCGCCGCCCTCAACGCGGTGCAGGTGGCCGAACTGGTCGTCTAGGAGGCCGCACGCGACAGGGCCCCCGTCTCAGCAGGGGCCCTGGTCGGGACGGCCGGATTTGAACCGGCGACCTCAGCGTCCCGAACGCTGCGCGCT
>CAYXHU010000031.1:0-9763 GCA_964464675.1 uncultured Acidimicrobiia bacterium | reverse complement strand
TGGGATTGTACGGGCAGGGTCTCATCACGCAGGAAAACGCACTGGCGTATGCGTCCCGCAAAGGCGTCGCCGGCCGGGGCATCGACGCGGTCAAGGCCGCCCGCGGCGAAGCGACGACCGACATCGAGTCGCTGCAGATGGATCGGGACTACGAAAAGGCCTATCGATAGGGAGCTTAGGACAAGCCATGGACATCACCTGTGACAGCTGCGGCAGCCGGTTCAAAATTCCGGATGACAAGCTTCCCGCCGGCAAAACCGCCGCGTTTCCGTGTCCCAAGTGCCGGAACCGGATCATTGTCCCGCCGCAGGAAAAATCGCCCGTGCAGGCCGCGGACGGCGACGGGCCGGCGGCTGTTTTCGGCTTTGAAGAAGAGGTGGACGAAGAGGGCGGCGCTTTTGCGGCGGACGACAGACCCTTTGATTTCATTGAAGAGGAAGGCAAGATCGCACTGGTCTGCGAGTCCGATGATGCCGTCAACCGGCGGATCACCGAGGTGCTGGAGCTGCTCGAGTACCATGTGGTCAGTGCCGCCGATCATCGGGACGCGCTGCGAAAAATCCGCTATCAGGATTTTGACGCCGTGGTGGTCAACGAACGCTTTTCCACTGCCAATCCGGACACGAACGGGGTTCTGATTTACCTGGAAAGACTGCCCATGCCGACGCGCCGCGGCGGGGCCGTTACCGGCCCCGCCGCTCGTTGCTGAGATCCGCTACGCCGGAGGCGGAGGCGGCGGCGAGTCGTCGCCCTTGCTGCCGAACGACCTGAAGTCGTCGGCGCTGGGCAGCTCGAGCCCGGCCTCCCGCATCGACATGAAGGCCCCGACCGTGGTGACCACCGCGGCCACCGTGCCGAGGAACACACCGAACTTGCGATCGAGGTCGAGCAGGCCGCCGGCCTCGTGACCGACGATCAGCTGGATGACCACCAGCAGGGTGCCGAGTGCCGCGAGCAGCAATGCGATCTGCTCCGCCTTCAGCGTGCCCGCCTTGAGGTCGGATCTACCGAACACCTTGAGGCCGAGCACGACGGCGCCCGCGATCACGAGCAGCGAACCGATCCATGCGAGGCCGAAATCGAATGCGTTGCCCGAGGCCGAGCCGAGGCCGCCGGCGTCGATCCCGAACCACGGGAAGAAGAGGTTCACGATCATGACGAGGCCGCCGACCAGGCCGACCTTCTGTCCGTTCGACAACTTGCTGAAGTCCATAGACGATCCTTCGCCGCGGGGGTTGATCGCATCATTGTGGCACGCAGCGTCGCGCCGCGCAGGTCGGTCAGCCTGCAGGAACGAAGACGAGGTCGGCGGCCTCGGCACCGGCCGTCGGGTCGGAGGCCGCGACGACGGTGACGGTGGCTCCGTCGGACCCCACGAAGGCGTAGTCGGCGGCGATCATCGTCGCCGTCCCGGCGGCGTCATCGCGAGCCGGGGACCCGACGGCCATCCGACGCGCCAACGAGTCGACGACGGCCGAAGCGAACTCGGCGGCGTCTGCGGGCGTGTCGCCGACGAGGCGCATCACGAACACGACGTCCTGGCCGTTCCAGAGGATCCGGTAGGCGTCGCCCCCCCACCCGGACGAGGCGATGACGGCTTCGCCGTCTGAGACGCCGTCGAGGAGCAGGAGATCGACGTTCCACTCGCCGAGGGTCCCCTCCTCGTAGACCTCGTAGCCGGCGAGCGGGGTGTCCGGGAGCGCGACGTCCCGAGCCGGCTCGAAGGCGAAGTAGGTGTCGGGGTGGATCACCTGCTCCGTCGTCGTCGGGGGCAATCGGTACGCCTGATCGACCCCGGCTATCCCCTCGGAGGCGACGATTCTCTCCACCAGCTTGAATCCGGCGTCGTACGGGAACGACAGGTCCTCGGCGAACCATGCCGGGAGCGAATCGAGCACCGAGGTGTCGGCGGCCAGCGACTCGTCCACCGCGGAGATCTGTTCGACGAGCGACAGCTGCTGGAAGTAGACGATCTGGAAGTAGGTCGCGTCGCCCTCGGCGAGGGCCTGGAGCGCAGCGGCTTCGTGGTACCGCTCCGCATCGACGAGTTCGTCCATCGCCGCCGCGAACCCGAAGTGCTGATCGGTGAGAGCGTGGACGAGTTCGTGCACGACGATCATCTTCTCGAACGCCGTCAGCTCGGCGTCGGACGACACCACCATTTCCCCGGTGTCGGGGTCGTAGAAGCCGGCGACTTGCTCCGCATAGAGGTCGGTGTAGGCCGCCAGCAGGTCGATCGACGGGTCGAGGAGGCCGAGGACCTCGAAGAAGGCCTCGTCGATGGCGAGGTCTGCCGGGTCGAGCTCCTCTTCGATCTCGGCCCGTACCCGGCGTGCCAGTTCCTCGTCCGAGACGATCGACAACTCCGGTTCCCACAGGAACTCGAGCCCGCGCACCGCTTCGGTGACCGCGACCAGTTCCGCGTACTCCGGCGGGAGCTCGGCGCCGGCGTCCCCTCCCCGATCGGGCGGGAGCGGCGCGGTGGTCGTCGTAGTGGTGGACTCCTGGGTCGTGGCCGACACCTGGGTGGTGGTCGATGCCTCGGTGGTGGTCGCCGCATCGCTGGTCGTGGTGAGCGCGGGCTCGTCACCGCAGGCGGACGCTGCTGCCAGGAGCACGACGAGGGAGATGAGGAGTCTGGTGTGCATCAGTGGTGTCTCGGGACGGCCAGCGTACCGGTCATCGGCCCGAATCGGGAGCAGCCTGAGCGCTCTCGACCGGGCTCGCCCGCCACGCCTCCCAGTACGTCCCGATCCTGGTGGTGAACTCGGGCGGGCGTTCCGCGTACAGCCGGGAACCGAGGCGCAGCGCCTCCCGGCGGAGGCGGGCCTGCTCGGCCGTGGAGAGCGCGACGAGCGTCCGGCGCTCCGACTCGCGGAATCCCGTCCGTTCCTCCAGCACCCTCTGGAAGACCGCGCAGTCGTGCTCCTCTCCGAGCAGCTCGCCGAGGGTGTCGAGGCAGGCGGCCGTGGCTCCCACCATCTCGGGCCATGCATCGTGCAGGGCCTCGAGCTGATGCCTCAGGTATTTGACCCGTTTGCGCCATTCGTGGAACGTCGCAGCAGAGGGCTGCTCCGCCGAGGTGCGGAACCCCCGGAGCCCCCGCCGGTAGACACGCTCGAGACCGCTCGAGATCGCCGAGAAGTCGTCGGAGACCCCGAGGGGCCCGCCCGGATCGTCCACCGGCCAGTGGGCGAGACGGCGGCGGGCAACGCGCAGCGCCGTGAGGGTGTCGAGGAAGACGCGAGGGTCGTCGAGCACCCCCCTGCTCGCCGCGGCGTGGGCGGCGGAGAGCCGGCTGCGGGTGTCGGCGACCAAGGCCGGATCGATCCCGTTGCGCTCCACCAGCCGGTCTACGACGTTCACCATGACCGCGCCGTCGCGCACCGGGGCCAGGCGCCGTGCCGAGTCGCGCAGCACCACGTTGATCTCCCGGTAGGGCCGGTAGCCGACGGTGTCGCGCACCAGCCGGATCAGGGCCCTGACACGCTTCAACGACTTCCGGGCGTTGTGCACGCCGGAGTCACGGTCGGGTGCCGACAGCTCGGAGACGGCGCGATCCATCCGCTCGACACAGATCCGGCGCACCGCCGCTCCGAGCGGCTCGTCGGCACAGATACCATCACCGCGTAGCTGATGCTCCCGCTCCGCGTCCACTTCGAACACCAGGAGTGACGCCACCCCTGAAGGGTATCCATCCGACGACGATGGGGACGATGCCGGACGGTTCTGACCTTTGGCCCCTGACGAGCCGCCGCCGCCGGTGGAACATGGGATCCGGCGGCGCGGGCCGACCGTATCGATGACCTCACCACGCGATCCAAGCCACCCGCCGGGAGGGATCACCTTGGTGGGCCCGTTCTGGACCCGCCGTCAGGTGGCGCGCCACCTGGGGATCCGGGCCGCCGAGGTCCCGTCGTGGGGACTACTGCACATCACCGGCCGCCTCGCCCTCGAAGAGGTGTACCCGATATTCCAGTTCGCCGAGGTGGGCCTGCGCCGCGACGTCGCCCTGATCGGGGTGTTGTTGACGCGACGGATCGATCACGCCGCGGCGTGCGACTGGCTGTTCCGACCCAATCCCCACCTGCGCGACCTGCCCCCGATCCAGTGGCTCACCGACCGCGGTTCGTTCGAGGCGGCCCTCGAAGCGTTGCCCGAACCGGACCCGCACCGGCCGGCGCCCCCACACACCGACGTCGACGAGGCCCGGGCGGCATGGCTGGCGGCGACCCGGGATGCCACCACCCAAATCGGTCTCACGGCGCCGTGGAACGAGCGCACACCGGCGTGACCACCGACCGGCATGCGCCGCGGCGGGGGCCGGCGTCGCCGGCCCCCGCATCGATCGCCGGTGGGATCAGCCTTCCCCGCCGAGGCACTTGGTGAACGCAGCCATGAAGGAGTCCGCCACGGCCGGGTCGGCGGTTGGGTCGAACTCCCCTCCGGTGAGCGTCGTCCGGAACGCCACCCGGTAGAAGTCCTCGTCGAACTCGTCGGCGAAGCACTGGGCGGTCTCGGCATCGAGGCCCTGGGCTTCCATCTGCTCCGCCATCACCGCTTCGATGTCCACGCAGTCGAGGGTGTACGAGATGACGACGTCGATCTCCGTGTCGGTCATGTTGGCGAAGGCCTGCTCCTGGTCGGCGCTCTCCGCGGTGACCCCGATCTCGGCGAGACGCTCCATGCCGATGTCCTTCACGACACCTTCGGCCATGCACTGGGCGGCCTCCGGATCGGAGAACGGGTCGCCTGCTTCCGAACCCGCCGACGCGTCGGCAGCGATGGCAGCGGCCACCGCCTGCTCCTCCGTCGAGAGCCCTCCGCTTCCGTCGTCGTCGCCGCAGGCGGCCAGCACCATGGCCAGCGCTGCGAGCAGCACGATGAGTCGTCGCATTCTGTTCTCCCCTGATTCGGGGCGGCGAGAACCGCCCGAGGCTCGGTCGATTGGCGCGATCAGCGTAGCCGCCGCCATTCGCGCCGGCACCGCCTCGACGGACCGTCGGGTCCGGGCTCCGACGAGCAGCGGTAGCATCGTCGCCTCACGATTCGGAGGATCTGGACCATGCGCAAGCTGATCGGACTGCCCCTCTTGTTCGCTCTGGTCCTCGCCGCCTGCGGCGGGGACGACGGAGGCGGCTCGTACGACGACCCGGAGGCTCTGGAGAGCTGTGACGCGGTGCTCGATGCCGGGGTGGACCTCTTGCAGGACACCCTCGACGAGCTGGCAGATCTCGACCTCGCGGCACTCAACTCCGAGGAGCCGCCGGCGGCCTTCGTCGAGCTCGAGGCAAAGGGCGAGGCGCTCACGGCGCGCGCCCAGGCGCTCGGCTGTTCCGAGGAGGAGCTCGACGCAGGCATCACCGCCCGGGCCGGGGATCTCGAGGTGTCCGACGACAACGTCGTCGGACAGTTCATCCTGTCGGCGATCCAGTCGGGCGACAGTGCCTTCTTCAGCGAGTAGGCGGGATTCGTCCCGGAGCAGGAGCGCCGGGACACACCACACAGCAGGGTCCCCGTCGAGACTCGGCGGGGACCCTGCGCGTGCCGGGTCGTACCCGCTGCGACTCCGGCCGCGGGCGGGTAGACATCCCACGGGTGTAGCTGTCAAGCGGCTTGGTCGTTGCGGTGGGCCCAGGCGGTGTGTTCGTCGTAGGGGGTGTGGTGGCGGAGGCAGCCGTGGAGGATGCCGACGAGGCGGTTGGCGAGGGCGCGGAGCGCCTTGTTGTGGGTGTCGCCGGATTGTCGCCGGTGGTTGTAGAAGGCTCGTGCCCCGGGGCTGGCGGTGATGGCGGCGAAGGCCCACTGGTGGCAGGTGTTGGCGAGACGCCGGTTGCGGGCGTATCTGGCCAGCACGACTCGGTGTTTGCCTGAGGCGCGGGTGATCGGTGACGTGGCGGCGTAGTTCTTGCGAGACTTGGCGCTGTCGAACCGGTTCGGGTCGTCCCCGAACTCGGCGAGCCCCGGGCGCCGAGGATCGTCCCGAGTCCTGGCAGGGAGCGGATGATCTTGGCGTCCAGGTGCTGTTCAAAATGGTCAGCCAGTTCTGCTTCGAGCCGTCGGATCTGAGTGACGAGTTCTGCGATGACCCCGACGAGCGCTGCCACGGTGGCTCCCATCGCGTCGGCGATGACACCAGCGGTTTGGAGATGCTCGGCACGGAGCGCCGCTTTGATCTCGCCGGCGGGTTCGTCGAGGCGACGCTGGCGGCCTCCACGACGTAACGCTGAGACGATCCGCGGTGACGACAGGCGCCGGCCCGCCTTCGGTGTCGGGGCGATCGCCAGTACCGCCAACGCGTCCTTGGAGGCGAGGTCGTCGAAGACCTCGAGGGCTGCGGGGTAGAACTCCCGTAGTGCCGAGCGCAGCTGCAGGGTGTGACGTTGCCGGGACCAGATCATCGACTGATGTGCCCGAGCCAGGGCCTTGACCGCATCCCCCAGCTCAGTGTCGCCGCTGATCGGGGGATGATGATGCCCATCCACCCGGGCGAGTTCCGCCAGCACCCACGCGTCCCCGGCATCAGACTTGGCTCCTGAGGTCACATGCCGCTCCCGGTACCGGGCCACCGACATCGGGTTCACCGCCAGTACCCGATACCCCGCCGCCACCATGGCACCCACGAACAAGCCCCGATCGGTCTCGGTGGCCACCGTCACCTCCGAGGGATCCTCAATGTGATCAGCGATCAGGGCGTGAACCCGGGCGACACCGGTGACTCCCTCAGGAACCCTCACCGCCGCGAGTCGGCCACCCGCCCCATCGACAATGAACACGTCATGATGCGCCTCGGCCCAATCATGACCCACGAACACCCGCATCCCGTCTCCTCCCACTCGACGCGCTTGTCAGCCTGTGGAGACCCGCAGCTCGCTAATGGCGCAGTGCTCTGTGGCACGTCATCCCACCAGCCGTTCAGATCAACCACTCACCAGCAGGGGCACGCTCTACCCGTAGCGCTCAACGCGCAGCGTCAGTCAGTGCTCACCCGCCAGCGGCTCCAGACCAGCCTCGCAAACACACAAGACCAATCCGCCCCCATTAGCGTCGGTATCGAACCGATCCGGGACGGGTGATGCGGCCGAGCTGGGACGACTACTTCCTGGACCTGGTCGATCAGGTCGCGTTGCGGGCGACGTGCGACCGCGGCAAGAGCGGATGTGTCGTGGTCAGGGACAAGCGGATCATCTGCACCGGATACGTGGGCTCCCCGTCGGGGATGCCGCACTGCGACGACGCCGGCCACGAGCTGAAGCAGATGATCGACGAGGACGGCACGGCCCGCCGCCACTGTGTGCGCACGGTGCACGCCGAGCAGAACGCCATCTGCCAGGCGGCCCGCTACGGGCTGTCGCTGGACGGCACCACCTTGTACTGCTCAATGGAGCCCTGCCGGGTGTGCGCCATGCTGATCGCCTCGTGTGGGATCGCCAGGGTGGTGGCCCGCCGCCGCTACCACGCGGGGCAGGACACCCGGAGCATCCTGGCTCAGGCAGGCGTGAAGCTCGACGTGATCGACGAGACGGTCGAGGACTACGACGGGCAGTAGCCCGTCGTGATGGGCTTCCCCATCGTCTCCCAGTTGCCGTAGTCGGCGTCAGCCGATCCGCCGCCAGGTCTCGATGTTCCAGGTGTCACTCGACGGCGAGTGGATGTACCCGCCGATCTCGTCGCCCCAGGCCACCCCGACCGTGTTGCGGGTGATCAGGGGCAGCACCACCGCCTGGTCGGCGAGGATCTGCTCTGCCTGCTGAGCGAGGGCGGCGAAATGGTCGCGGTCGGCCGTGGACCGCATGGCGCCGATGAGTTCGGCGTAGCGGGCGGTGTGCTCGTCCCTGACGGTGGAGGGTCCCTGGTTGAAGTCGACGACACCGCCCCACTGCTCTGCGGTGGGCCATCCCGAGACGGCCGGAGTGCCCCATCGGGAGTAGTTCTTGCCCGTGTAGGACTGCTGTCCTTCGTTCGGGTCACCTCGGAGAGGAGCGTCCGGGTCGTAGAGGGAGAGGGTGGTGAGGGCGGCCGCCGAGCCGGGCCGGTGGGCCAGCCAGGCCCACTGCCCCAGGTCCCAGGTTCCGGTGTGGAGGGTGGGGCCGAAGAACAACGACGCGTCCTCCAGTTCCAGACGGACCTCGATCCCGGCTTCGGCGAGCATGCCCACGGCGAGGCGGGCGATCGCCGGGCGTTCTTCGGCGTTGCCGGTGGTGGAGAACACCACCACCGGGGGTTCGGCGTCGCAGTCCCGACCCAGTCTGTCGCAGAGGCCGGAGATGAGATCCCTGGCTCGTTGCGGGTCGTGGTCGTACTGCGACCATGGCCGGTCGGTCGCCAGCCCGTGGAGACCGAGGATGGTGTCGAGCGAACGGGTCGCCTCCCAATAGCCCAGGTCGAGCACCGCTCGGCGATCCAGAGCATGGGCGACCGCCCGCCGGAAGTCGAGGTGCTCGTTGAGTGAATCGGGGTTGCGGTTGTTCTCCCCGAACTGGAACGACCAGTGCTCCCAGACCTCGGACTCCAACACGGTCACGTCGGCTCCGTCGAGAGCCCGCAACCGGTCCACGGTCACCGACCACGGTGGCGGGCGGAACACGTCGATCTCCCGAGCGATGAAGGCGTCGACGAGCCGCTCGGTCTCAGGGATGAACCGGAACACCACCCGATCCAGATACGGCAACGACTCTCCGTCGGGCCCGGTGCCCCAATAGGAGTCGTTGCGAACCAAGGTGACCGACTCGCCGGGCTCCCAGGACTCGAATCCGAACGGACCCGCAGACAGCCACGGCACTTCGTTCCAGTCGGCCATCACGTCGCTCCCCCGCACCTGATGAGCCGGCATCACCGTCGGGAACATCGACTCGAACGCCAGCGTCGGCTCGGCGAACGTCACGGTCACCGTCTTCCCGTCGGCGGTGATCCCGGTGATCGCCTCATAAGGCTCCGTCAGATACGCCCGATCCTCGATGGCCGTGACGACCTCGTAGGTGAACACCACATCGTCACCGGACACCGGTGTGCCGTCCGCCCACACCGCCTCGTCCCTGATCTGGAACGTGACCGTGGTCGTGCCGTCATCTCCGACGACCACACCGCCGTTGGCGACCGTCGGCACCTCGACCGCCAGCGCCGGAACGATCTCCAGGGTCGTCCCGTCGATCTCGGTCAACCCGACGTGGATCGCCTGAGCGATCTCCGACACGATCCAGTTGTCGCCTCCGGGGGCGTATGGGTTGAGCGTCGGCGGCTCCTGATCGACTCCGATCACCACCTCGTTCGGAGGCGGCAGCGAGGCGGTCGTGGTCGTCGTCGGAGCGGTGCTCGTCGTCGACGATGCCACGGCGGCCGTCGTGGTGGTCGCATCCGCGACGGTCGTCGAGACCGACGTCGGCGCGGTGGAAGGGCCGGCCGAACCATCGGAACACGCCGCCGCCACCACGCCGACGAGAGCCAACCCGACGGTCACCCGCCGCACCATCACCAGAGGATAGGGGCACTGCCCCTTCCGTCGCCGGCCTGGGCCGATGCCACCTTCTCCGCGCACCATCAGGTCAGCCGGGACTCGTCACCCGAACCGAGCGGTGACGAGCCGCGAGGCAAGAGGTGCCCAGCCACGACACACAAGCGAAGGTTCGTCCCCGAACAGGGGACGAACCAGAGCGGGACCGGTGTGCGATTGGTGGAAGTGAGGGGATTCGAACCTTCCCCGCGCACCATCAGGTCAGCCGGGACTCGTCACCCGAACCGAGCGGTGACGAACCGCGAGGCAGGC
>CAYXHU010000030.1:0-9971 GCA_964464675.1 uncultured Acidimicrobiia bacterium | reverse complement strand
CTGCGGCTCGATCAGGGTGTTGGCGTACACGAGCGACCCGCCGCCGACGCCGGCGCCGGAGAGCACCAGCACGTCGCGCAACAGGTCCAGGCGCTGAATGCCGCGTAGACCGATCTGGGGCATCCACAAGAACCTGCGCAGGTTCCAGTTGGTGCGGGGGAAGTCCTCGGGCTCGAAGCGCTTCCCGGCCTCGAGGACCGCGACCCGGTAGCCCTTCTCTGTGAGCCGCAGCGCGGCCGCGCTGCCCCCGAACCCGCTGCCGATCACCACTACGTCGTAAGCTTCCACTGCCTCTCCGTCGTTCCCGGAGCCGGGCCGCACCTTCGGGACTCTGGCCCCTACCGCACGGGACCGGCGGGCAGGCACTCTGAGCCCATCCTCGCCCTTCAGGAGGCCGCCATGTCCCGCAGCTGGGCCGAGCCCTTCAAGATCAAGATGGTCGAGCCGATTCGGATGACCACCCGAGGCTACCGCGAAGCCGCCATCGGGGAGGCCGGCTTCAACACCTTCCTCCTCCAGTCCGAAGACGTGTACATCGACCTGCTCACCGATTCGGGGACCTCGGCGATGTCGGAGTGGCAGTGGGCCGGGCTGATGCTCGGGGACGAGGCGTATGCCGGGAGCCGCTCGTTCCGTCACCTGTGCGAGGCCGTCGAGGAGGTCTACGGGTACCCGGAGCTGGTCCCCACCCACCAGGGACGCGGCGCGGAGCACATCCTGAGCCAGATCCTCATCTCCGAGGGCGACGTCGTGCCGGGCAACATGTACTTCACGACGACCAAGTTCCACCAGGAGTACGCCGGCGGGACCTTCGTCGACGTGATCGTCGACGAGGCCCACAGCCCGGCGGCGGTCGAGCCGTTCAAGGGCAACGTCGACCTCGAGAAGCTGAGGGCGGTCATCGACGAGTACGGGACGGGTCGGATCCCGTATATCTCCGTGGAGACCAACGTGAACATGGCCGGAGGCCAGCCGCTGTCGATGGCCAACCTGAAGGCCACCTACGAGCTGTGCCGGTCCCACGGCATCCCGGTGATGCTGGACGCCACCCGGGCGCTGGAGAACGCCTACTTCATCCAGCAGCGCGAGGACGGATACCAGCACGCGAGCATCGCAGAGATCCTGCTGGAGATCTGCTCGTACTCGGACGGGGCGACGGTCTCGTCGAAGAAGGACAACCTCGTCAACATCGGCGGCTTCCTGGCGCTGCGGGACCCGGAGCTGGCCCGGCGGGCCCGGGCGCTGCTCGTGGCCTTCGAGGGGCTGCACACGTACGGCGGCATGTCGGGCCGCGACATGGAGGCGCTCGCCAGGGGGATCCGCGAGATGGTGGCCACCGACGACCACGTGCGGGCCCGGGTCGGGCAGGTGCAGTACCTGGGAGACCTGCTCACTGAGGCGGGCGTCCCGATCGTGCAGCCGGTCGGAGGTCACGGGGTGTTCATCGACGCGGCGTCCACGCTGCCGCATCTGCCCCAGGACGAGTTCCCGGCACAGGCGCTCACCGCCGCCCTGTACGTCGACTCGGGCGTGCGCGGGATGGAGCGGGGGATCGTGTCGGCGGGGAGGAACCCGGCGTCCGGCGACCACAACCGCCCGAAGCTCGAGCTGGTGCGCCTTGCGATCCCCCGCCGGGTGTACACCCAGTCCCACATGGACGTCGTAGCCGAATCGGTCGTAGCGGTCTACGAGCACCGCGACGAGATCGGGGGCCTGCGCTTCGTCTATGAGCCGCCCGAGTTGCGCTTCTTCCAGGCCCGGTTCGAGGCGATCCGGGGGTAGATCACCCGGTGGTGCGGGTCTGGATCATGATGCAGGCGTTGACGAGGTAGTCGAAGCCGTTGGCGTCGAGGAACTCCTCGACGTCGGGGCTCTCGGCCCCCGGCTGGAGCCACACGTTGGTGTAGCCGGCGTCGCGGCAGGAAGCGAGGACGTCGAGCGCGGCATCCGGCGGCACTGCGATGTTCACGATCGTGGGGGTCTCCGGCAGGTGCACGACGCTCGGGAACGCCGGGTCGCCGTCGACGGTGTCGCGGGTCGGGTTCACGGGGAGCACCCGGTAGCCCTTCGACTTGAGGTCCCGGTACACGATGCCGCCGTACTTGCCGGGGGTGTCGGTTGCCCCCACCACCGCGATCGTGGTGCCGGGCTGCGTCAGCAGTGCGGGGATCGATGATGCTGGCATGTGCTCCTCGTGTCGCTGTCCCACCCAACCGATGCGGCTCGCCATCCATTCCCTCGGGTGCCGACACCGCGTCGGAGACTCGCAGCGGTAGCGTCTCGAGGTCCACCCGAGGAGGGTCATGCATCGCCTGCTCGCCCTAGTCCTGTTGCTCGCGCTGACCGCCGCGGCGTGCGGGGACGACGACGCCGCGGAGGGCGCCACTGCGCCCACCGCAAGCACATCGGCGCTTCCGTTCACCTTCGTCGGGCCCGATGGTGTCGAGACCGTGGTCGAGGACGCCTCCCGGATCGTGTCCCTGAGCGGTGAGTTCAGCGAGATCATCTGGGATCTGGGGCTGGGGCCCAACCTGGTCGGGGTCGATCTCTCCTCGGTCTACCCGAAGGAGGAGATGCGCCTGATCCCGAAGATCGGCGTCGAGCGGCTGCTGTTGGCCGAGCCGATCCTCGCTCAGGACCCCACGGTGGTGATCGGTGACGAGGACGCCACACCTAGGGAGGTCATCGACCAGGTGCGCCAGACGGGCGTCCCGGTGGTGATCTTCCCCCGGTTCATGGGCATCGAGGCTCCCGCGACGAAGATCCGTGCCGTCGGCGACGTGCTCGGAGTGCCCGAACGCGCCGAGGAGCTCGCGGCGAGCGTGCAGGCAGAGATCGACGCAGCGGTGGCCAGGGCGGCGAGCATCGAGGATCGCCCCCGGGTCGCCGTCGTCTACGTGGCCAACCGGGGAGAGACCCTGCTCCTGCTGGGTGACAACACGGTCATGGAGGGGATCATCGAGGCGGCGGGAGGCATCGACGTCGCCCCGGCGGCCGGCGCCGACGGGATGATGCCGCTCACGCCGGAGGCGCTCGCCGCCGGCCAGCCGGACGTCATCGTCACCTCCGAGCGGGCCTTGGACGCCTTCGGGGGGATGGAAGGGTTCACTGCGCTTCCCGGCGTGGCGCAGACGCCGGCCGGCGAGAACGGCAGGATCCTGGTGTACGAGGACCTGTACCTGCTCGGGCTCGGGCCGCGCACCGGCGACCTGCTGATTGAGTTGCTCGAGGCCCTGCACCCGGACGCCGCTTCGTGACGACATCGCCGGCACCGGCGGCGACGGCCGCACCGGGACGGATCTCGCGTCCCGTCCTCTACGGGGCCCTGAGCGCGGCCCTGCTCGGAGCCGTCGTGCTCTCGCTTGCCTTCGGCGAGGTCGACATCGCCCCCGGCGCCATCATCGGGATCGTGCTCGACCATCTCGGCATCGACAGCGGGCTCTCGTTCACACAACAGCAGGACGCGGTGTTGTGGTCGATCCGCCTTCCGAGGGTCGTGCTCGGAGCCGTCGTGGGAGCGGGACTCGGGATCGCCGGCGGCGCGTTGCAGGGCATCTTCCGCAATCCGCTCGCCGACCCACAGCTGATCGGCGTCTCCAGCGGCGCCGCGCTCGGGTCTGCGGTGGCGATCCTGCTCCTCGAGGGGGCCCTCGGCGGCGTCGCAGGGCCGATCGGGGGGCTGATCGGCGGCGTGATCGCCGGCGCGGCGGTGTACGTCATCGCCCGGCACGAGGGACGTACCGAGGTGGTGACCCTGGTACTGGCGGGCATCGCGGTGGCGGCGGTGGCCGGAGCAGCGGCGGGCGTCCTGTCGTTCGCGGTGCGCGATCCTCGGCTCGGGTCCCCGCTCTTCTACGCCCTGGGGAGCCTGGCAGTGGCTACCTGGAGGCTGGTGTGGACGACCGTCCCGTTCGTCGTCGCTGCGCTGTTGCTCCTGCCTCTGACCGCTCGATCGCTCAACCTGGCGCTCCTGGGCGACCGGGAGGCCCAGTATCTGGGCGTCGACGTCGAGCGTCTCCGGGTCGTGGTCTTCGGTCTCGCCACGCTCGCAGCCGGAGCGACGGTGGCCGCAGCCGGGGTCATCGGGTTCGTGGGGTTGATCGCCCCCCACGGTGTGCGGCTGGTGGCCGGTCCGGATCACCGTGTGGTGCTGCCGGCCGGGGCGCTACTGGGAGCGACCCTCGTGGTGCTGGCCGACCTCGGCGCCCGTACGCTGGCGTCGCCGATCGAGATCCCCGTGGGTCTGCTGACGGCGATCCTCGGGGGACCCGTCTTCCTGTGGCTGCTGGCTCGCACCCGTCGCGAGCACGGAGGGTGGGGATGACGGGCCTGACGCTCGAGTTGCACGGTGTCGGCTACGTCACCGACGGCGCCGTCCTGGTGGACTCGGTCGACTTGACGGCTGCGCCCGGACAGGTCCTCGGGATCGTCGGCCCGAACGGCGCCGGGAAGTCGACACTGCTGCGGATCATGGCGGGAGAGTTGGCGGCGACGTCGGGGACCGTGCTCCTCGACGGCCGCGACGTGGCCAGAATCCGGCCGCGGCACCTGGCGCTGCAGCGAGCCGTGCTGCCGCAGCAGACGGTGCTCCAGTTCGCATTCCGTGCGCACGAGGTGGTGATGATGGGCCGCAATCCCCACCGCGGGTCGTCGTCGGCCGAGGACGAGCGCATCACCGCGCAGGCCATGGAGCAGACCGACACGCTGACGCTCGCCCACCGGATGTACCCCACGCTGTCGGGGGGCGAGCAGGCCAGGGTCTCGTTCGCCCGGGTGCTCGCCCAACAGACCCCGGTGGTGCTGCTCGACGAACCGACTGGGTCGCTCGACATCCGTCACCAGGAGCTGATGATGGGCTCACTCCGCCGGTTGGCCTCGGAGGGGGCCACCGTCGTGGCGGTGCTGCACGACCTCAACCTGGCCGCCAGGTACGCCGACCGGGTCGGCCTGATGGACCGCGGCCGGATGGTGGAAGTGGCCGCCACGGCCGAGGTGCTGAGACCCGAGCTCCTGTCCGGGGTGTACGCCCATCCGGTCACCGTGACCCGGCACCCGACCGCGAACTGCCTCGTAGTCCTCCCCGACGGTCACACCCCTTCGGGGTGAGCCCGAGCGCGCCGGAGCGCCACCAGGATTGCGGCCGCCGAGCCGGCCAGGGCACCTCCGGCCGACCACGCCGGGTACAGGGGCCGGCGCCAGGCCTCGATGGAGCCTGGGTCGGGGAACCCGAATCGATGCGCCAAGGAGGCGGCCAGCAGCGCGCCCGCCACCCCTGCGAGGACGGCGATGCGCCACCCGAGGGCGGGCCGCCCCCAGGCCGCCCACGGCAGGGAGGCCACCGCGCCCGAGAGGATCACCAGCACCCCGAGCCACACCGCGGTGCGCAGCAGCACGCCGACGACGAGGTCGAACAGGAAGCTCACGGTCCCGTGGAACCCTGCTTCATCGCCCGCTTCGCCTCCCGGAGCTCGGCGACCTTGTCGAAGGAGTCGACGTCGGCGATCGACGGCCAATCGGCGGCCCGCTCCTGCCACCCGGGCGGGCCGGCCCCGAGGCGCTTGCCGACCACCCCGACGAAGATGCGGGCCTTCGATTCGCCGAATCCCGGAAGGGCGCGCAGGCGGCGTTCGAGGTCGCGGCCGTCGTCGGCGCCGATCCACAGCGACGCCGCGTCCCCGTCGTACTCGGCGACCAGATGACGGCACAGCTCGCCGGTGCGCTTCGCCATCGATCCGGGGAAGCGGTGCAGGGCTGGGGGGCCTCGGAAGGCGTCCTCGAGCTCGCCGGAGGACATGGCGGCCAGGTGCGCGGCGTCGAGGGGCCGGCCGACGCGCTGCTCGAGGAGATGCGGGGCCAGGAATGCGCGTTCCATCGGAACCTGCTGGTCGAGGAGCATCCCGATGAGCAGAGCCAGCGGGTTGGAGGCGAGGAGGCGATTGGCCTCCTCGCTCTCGGTGAACGGAAGCGAAGTCGGGGCAGCCATGGGAGGTCACGGTAGCGGGCGCGGCGCGCAGAGACACCGCCACGGGCGGTGCCGTCGATAGCATCCGGTGGCGGAGGGTGGACGTGTCGATGAAACGCACGGTGATGGACGTCGGGCGCCGTACCGGTGCGCTGCGCGCCGTGGCGCCTCTGTACGGCCGCCACCGGATCACGGTGCTCGCCTATCACCGGGTGATCGACGTCCACGATCCGGAGTTCGACACGGACGCGCGCACGGTGAGCGCCGTCCCGGACGCCTTCGAGCAGCAGATGGACTACGTGGCGGAGCGCTTCTCCCCGGTCGGGCTCGACCACCTGATCGCCTGGCTCGACGGCGAGGCCCGGCTCCCCGAGCGGCCCCTGCTGGTCACCTTCGACGACGGGTATCGCGACAACCTGCTCAACGCGTGGCCGGTCATGGAGCAGCGCGCAATCCCGGGTGTGCTGCTCGTCGCCGCCGGGCACATCGGGACGTCCCGGCCCTTCGTCTGGGACCTCGCCGCGTGGTGTTTCCGGCACACCGGGCGCACCGACGCCGAGCTGCCGGGATGGGGCCGGATGTCCTGGACCACGGCGGAGGAGCGCCGCACGGTGCTGAACGCCTGGGGAGAGCGGTGCAAGCTGCTGCCCGACGAGGAGCGGACGGAAGCCGCCCACGCCTTGCCGGAGATCCTCGAGGTGCCGGTTCCCGGCGACGCCTTCCGGGGGGTGTACCTGGACTGGGACGAGGTGCGGTCACTCGACCGGGCCGGCTTCACTGCCGGCGCCCACACGACGGAGCACCCGATCCTCACGCGGGTCGGTCGGGAGCGAGCGCGCCGCGAGATCGGCGGGTCCGCGCAGAGAGTGGCATCGGAGGTCGGCCATCCCGTGGCGGCATTCGCGTACCCGAACGGGCTTCCCGGGGACTTCGACGACGAGATCGTGGCGATGGTGAGAGACGCCGGGTACCGGGTCGCGTTCACCCTGATCCCGGGCCCGAGCCGGCCGGCCGAGGTCCTGTCGGACCCCTTCGGGGTGCGCCGGGTGTACGTCCACCACGGCGACCATCTGTCCCGCTTCGTCGCCAAGATCGAGGGCGCCGCCAGGCTCGCGGACCGCTTCCGGATCGGCCGGGTGCCGGGCCGATGACCGGGGGCGCCGACGAACGGGTTCGGCGTGCCGTCGCCGAAGGGGTCGAGGCATGGTTCGGCCCCGGGGCGCTCCTCGAGGAGTTCGGCGAAGGCCGGGAGCACTCCTGGTCGTTCCAGTTCCGCGGGCTGGTGCGCGCCGCAGAGCGGGCGGTGGAGATCGCCGTGAAGGTCCCTCGCTGGGACGAAGCGCCGTCGCTGGGGCAAGCCCTGGAAGCCGGGTCGCAGGCGGACACGAGGCGGGAGTTCGCCGAACTCGAAGCGATTCGCCGCGCCGTCACCGAAGCCGGGGACGAGGGCCTGGCCGTGGTGCAGCCGGTCGCCTACCTCGCCGAAGTCAACGCGATCGTGACCGAGGTGATCGACGCGGTGCCGCTTCGGTCCAAGCTGAGTGTGCGGCCCGACCCTTCCACGCTGTTCGCAGCCGCAGGACGCTGGCTCCGTTTCTACCACGACCGGGTCGGAGAGGCGTCGGAGCAACCGTTCCCGGCCGGGGAGCTCCTGGCCGAACTGGAGAGGGCCGCGGCCGGTGCACGCCGCTGGCCCGATCTGCTCCGCAGGTACCTGGACGTGGCGCGCTCGGCCCTCGTCGCGCTCGACGGAGTCCCGGTCCGGGCCGGTCTGCTGCACGGGGACTTCAACCTGTCCAACGTGCTCGTGACCGGCGACGGAAGGGTGGCCGTCATCGACACGAACCGGGCGGAGGGTCCGGTGGCCCTGGACCTGGCCAGGCTCATCACGGACCTGCGCACCCACAAGGGACGGGCGCTCACGTTCGGCCTGCGCCCGCCCTCGAGCGCGGTGCGGGAGTGGCAGGCCGCGTTCCTGTCCGGCTACGGCGATCCCCCCGACCCTTCGCTCCCGGCCGTCAGGGCGGCAGCCGTGACCGAACGCTGGGCGGACATCGAGGCGCGCATCGCTGCGGTGAGTCCGGTGTCGCCGGAGGGGATCGGGTTGCGGATCGCCCGCCGGCTCATGATGCGCGAGGTGCTCGGCCGCGCCTGAGCGCGCTCCAGCGCCGCCACACGCTCCTCAACGTCATCAGGGCGCGTCCCCGCACCGAGTTCGGGATGAGGATCCGCTCGTCGTAGCGGGCCACCGCCTGCCACTGCTCCTTGTACGACTCGTCGCCGCGCAGGAAGTCGAACCCGGTGGCGCCCTCGTCGATGGCAGATCGGATGGCGTGGGCCATGATGCGGCGGCCCGGCCCGTACCGGGCCCATTGCTGGTCGTATCCGGTCGAATAGAAGGACACGGTGTCGCCGTACCGGACGCAGTAGATGACTGCGACGGGCTTGTCGCCAACGTCGAGGCGGTGGAGGCGCAGGCGGCCGGCGGCATGGAGGCGCCGGGCCGCGGCGTGGTGAAACGCCCTCAGCATGGGCGTCCCGAACGCACCGGGCTGGCCCCGGGCGGTCCGGACCTGCTGATGGAGGTCGCCGAGCGCGGCCATCGTCTCGTCGATCTCGGCGTCGGAGCACACCATGCGCTCGACGACACGGCCGCCGGCTTCCCTGTCGAGCTTCCTGGAGTAGCGGCGCAAGTTCTGCCTCAGGTTCTTCCCGAGGGATGCTTCGTACTCCTCCCATGTGGCGGGAAGGGGCAGGTACGGGCAGGTCACCTGCTCGACGGCCGACGCGTCGCTGCTGCGCCGCGCCGCGATCGTGCCCAGCAGCGATCCGGCCCGCAGCCCGTCGAGATCGACCAGATCCACGCGCGTCGTGGCCTGAACGGCCGCCCACAGCGCCGGGCCGGCGACCGCCTCGTGACCGGTGCGGACGACGAGGTCCAGGTGGTCCGGTGCAGCGCGGCCGCTTCCCATGAACCGGAGGACGCGGTGGGGGATTCCGGCCTTGCGATCGGACGTCTCTGCGAACGGGGCGATCCCGACGAGGCTCCCGTCGTCGGGATTCCTGGCCACTGCGAGTCGCAGCTCCGCGTTCCTTCCCAGGGTCTCTCGCCAGGCCGAGATCCACGCCCACGTCAGGAACGGGGTGGCGACCCGGGACGACGCCAGCAGGCGGTCCCATTCGGCCGACAGGGCGGCCAGGCCGGCGTCGTCGCGCACGACGTGCACCGCCGGGACGGGCGGCGCGGTGCGTCCGGTCATCCCCGGCTCCGAACCGAGGGGCGCCTGGCCACCTTCGCCCATGCCGCCGGCTGGCCGCCCCGCACGTAGCGGATCAGCCCGCGCACCGCGGCGACGTTGCCGTCCACCAGGAACCGGGGCACGTAGGCGATGCGCCCCGCGATCCCGTCGAGACGGCGCCCGGCGAGCGCCAGGGCGTAGAACATGACCTGTGCGGAGGCCGCCGCCCAGTTCCACGGCGGCGCGAGCGTGACCACGGCACCGATTCCCCGCCCGGAGCCCGGGGCGGCGAGCGCGCCGAGGGTCGCGAGCGCGGCGGCCGCCATGGCGAAGGGAACGAGCGGTCTCAGGAGCTTGTGGGAGACGAGCTGCCACATGACGATCGGCCTGCGCCACGGGAGGTCGGCGACGGAGAGCAGCTGCTGGAACTGGCCGGCGACCATCCTGGTGCGGCGGTCGATCTCGTCGCGCGCCGTGGCGGAAACCGGCTCGGACGACACGGCGTCGTGGGCGTAGGCGACCCGGAACCCGAGGCGGAGCGCCCGCTGGCCGAGCCAGGCGTCGTCGTTGATGGTCCCGGGAGGTGCGGGAGCGAACAGGGCCCGGCGTACGGCGATGATCTCGCCGTTCACGCCGGTGCACGACCCGAACCGGGTCTCCCAGCGCCGGATGGCGGCCTCGTACCGCCAGTAGAGGCCCTCGGAGTACCCGAGCCCGTCGTCGCCGTGGACCGTCTTGCGTCCCACGACGACGCCGACACCGGAGTCCGA
>CAYXHU010000029.1:0-10047 GCA_964464675.1 uncultured Acidimicrobiia bacterium | reverse complement strand
AGTTCGACTGGCGCAAGGGCTTCAAGTTCTCCACCTACGCCACCTGGTGGATCCGTCAGGCGCTGTCTCGAGCGCTGGCCGACAAGTCGCGCAACGTGCGGATCCCCATCCACCTCCACGACATGATCGGAACCATCCGCACCACAGCGTCGGCCATCCGGGCCCGTACCGGCCGCGAGCCGGGCGCGGCCGAGATTGCAGCAGAAGCCGGGCTCGACCTCGCCGACGTCGAGCGGGCTCTTCAGGTGAACACGGAGGTGTCCATCAACCAGCCGGTCGGCGAGGACGGTGCGCTCCTGGGCGACTTCATCACCGACGCCGACGGGGACGACGGGGCGCTGATCGCCGAGGCCGCCGACGTGTCCAGGGTGCTCGTCGAAGCCATCTCCCGCCTCGACGAACGGGAACGGCGCATACTCACCGCCAGGTACGGCTTCTTCGCCGACGAGCGGTCCCGTCCACTGGAGGAGATCGCCGAGGAGTTCGGCCTCACGCCCGAGCGGATCCGTCAGATCGAGAAGCGGGCCCTCGCCAAACTGCGCCACCCCTCGTTCGGGCTGCGCGAGGCCGACTTGGTGTGACTGAGGGGCCCCTCGGACCGGAGGGGCGGCAGACGGCAGCCCGGCCTCTTCGGGCCGGGCTGCCGTGATCTGCGCTCCGTTCACGGCCGGGAACGCTCAGCCTTCCCGCCGGGCGCGTCAGCCGCCGGGGGCGCACTCGCCCCGGAAGAAGGCCCACTCGTCGCACTCGCTGCCGTCGGCGAACACGCACACCCCGTACTGGTTGTCGGCGTCGTTGGTACGGATCTCGAGCGTCCCGCCCTGCTCCACGCAGTACTCGGACGCCGGGTTGGCGGTCCCCGCACCGTCCCCGCCGAGCGACCCGCCGGGAGCGCACTCGCCCCGGTAGAACGCCCACTCGTCGCACTCGCTCCCGTCCGGGAACACGCACACCCCGTACACGTTGCCCGCGTCGTCGGTGCGCATGTCCACAGTCCCGCCCTGCTCCTCGCAGTACACCGCGGCGGGGTTGGGGAGCCCGCTCTGCTCTTCCTCGTCGTCGTCCCCGCATGCCCCGAGCACGAGAACGAGGGCGAGGATCCCGATCCCGAGTTTCTTCGACATCATCGGTCTCCTCATGTTCGATGTCATGCCCCTTTGACGCGTCCACCGAACACCGGAGTTCCCGCCCGGTTCAGAGTGACCGCGGGGACCGTTCCCGAGCCGCCGCGCGATACAGCGCCAGCACCTCGTCCGTCGGCCACACCCTCGTTGCCCGCACGTGCGCCGCCTGGGCCTCCAGCCCCGTGCGAGCCGCCACGGCCCGTGAGATCCCGTCGGCCGCCGCCCCGGCGTCCTCCGGCGGGACGAGGACCACGCCCTCGAGGCCCTCCACCGCCTCGCGGGTCCCCGGAAGGTCCGAGGCGACCACGGGTATCCCCATCGCCAGGTACTCGATCACCTTGGTGGGCATCGACCAGCGGTAGTTGGGGAGATCGTCCAGCAGCGAGAGCCCGACCGAGGCCCCGGCGACCACCTCCATCGCCGCCCGGTGCGGGAGTGGGCCCATCAGCGTCAGGTCCAAGTCCTTGCGGGCCGCGCGCTCCATCATCTGCTTCGCCAGGTCTTGGGCGACGCGTCCGACGACTCTGAGCGGCACCGGATGCTCCATCGCGGAGAGGGCCTCCACCATCCCGAGGGCGCCTCGAGCCACGGTGACATCCCCCACGTACACCGCGTATCCCTCGTCGGCGGCAGGCTCCGGCAGCGATCCCGCAGCCGGGTAGTTGGCGAACACGGGATGATCGCCGCGGAACAGCCGCCGGTAGCCCGGCTCGGCCAGCGTGACCACGCACCACCGCTCGGCCATCCGCAGGAACCTGTGCGCCGTCCAGGCCGCCGGGCCCCGCAGCACAGTCGGGATCCACTCCTTGACGCGGATCTGGGCCGGGACGTCCTCGTGCACGTCCACCACGACGGGGACTCGGCGAAGCACCCGGGCGACGAGCCCGGCCGGGATCAACTCCGGATCGTGAACCGAGACGACGGCCACGTCGCCCCGGAGCATCTGGCGCAGCGCCGCGCACCAGCGCCGGATCCGGCCGCCGCGCAACGGCACCCACTCGTGGTCGCCGGTTCGCGACGGCCCCGGCTCCCGACCCGCGAAGCGAACGGTCATTCCGAGCGCCAGCGTGACGACCGTCCGCTCCCTGACCCGAGGGTCGTCGGCGCGATGCACGGAAGTGACGACCAGCGCTCTCACAGGGTGACGACGTTGTCGATCGACAGCCCGCGCCTCGGGTACGCGCCTCGAGCGTCGAACACCAGAGGAACAGCCGCCGCCAAGGCCTCGTAGTCGAACACGTCGTGGTCGGTGAGCACCACGGCGACGGCGACACCCGGCGGCACGCCGTCCACCGCGCTGAACCCGTGCTCGGCGACCCCTTCCAACCCCACCAGCGGATCCCATGCCGCCACCTCGGCACCCCTCCGCGCCAGCTCCAACAGCACATCGACGGCCGGGGACTCGCGATCGTCGGCCACGTTCGGCTTGAAGGCGATCCCGACTCCGAGCACCGGGCTCCCGAACACCGGCCGGCCCTGCCGGTTGAGCAGATCGGCGACACGGTCCGCCACGTACACAGGCATCCGGGTGTTCACCTGCTCGGTGAGGTCGATGAATCTCGTTGCAAACCCGGCCTCCTTGGCCCGCCACGCCAGGTAGTGCGGATCGAGCGGGATGCAGTGACCCCCGACTCCGGGGCCGGGCAGGAAGGGATGGAACCCGAAGGGCTTCGTGGCCGCGGCCGCCACCACCTCCCAGATGTCGATGTCGAGCTCGTGGGCCAACTGCGCCATCTCGTTGACGAGGCCGATGTTGACGGCGCGGTAGGTGTTCTCGAGCAGCTTGGTCATCTCCGCCGCTCTGGGGGAGGAGACGAGATGCACGGTGTCCACGAGCCTGCCGTAGGCGGCTGCAGCGACCCGGCCCGACTCCGGCGAGGCTCCGCCGACGACCTTGGGGATGGAGCCCAGCGGACGCCCCTTGCCCGGATCGACTCGCTCCGGGGAGAAGCAGACGAACACGTCCTCGTCGAGCCGCAACCCGCCCGCCGTGGCGGCGGGGACGAGCAGATCCTCGGTCGTGCCGGGATAGGTCGTGGACTCGAGCGACACGAGCATCCCGGCGCGAACCTGCCGGCTCACCGTGGCCGCGGCGGCCTCGATGTAGGACATGTCCGGCTGCCTGTGCCGGTTCAACGGGCTCGGCACGCAGATGAACAGGGCGTCGGCCGAAGCGAGCCGGGATTCGTCGGACGTCACCTCGAGCCCGGCACCGAGCGCGGCCCGCAGGTCGTCGTCGCTCACGTCCTCCACGGGTGATCTGCCTGACGCGATGTGCTCAACCGCATGCTCCGACACGTCGAAACCGACCGCCCGGAGCCCGCGCTGCACGGCGTTGACGGCGAGCGGGAGACCAACGTAGCCCAGGCCGATCACCCCTACGGTCCAGGTCTCGTGCTCGAAGAAGGCGGCCCGATCGGTCATCGGATGCTCCCGCGCCCACGGCGCATCGGGGACGAGCGGAGTCTATCCGTCGTCTCGCCGGTGCCCGGATGCGACAATGCCTCCCGATGTCGCGTGTCCCGGCCCCAGAGAACGACTACCGGCCGATCGCCGCCCGGGATCCCGGCCCGTCACGGCTCGAGGTCGCGGTCGTGATCCCGGTCTACAACCGGGCTCGCCTGCTGCAGCGCACCCTCGCCGGGCTGGCGGCACAGCGCGGCTATCCCCGGGACCTCATCGAGGTGATCGTCGTCGACGACGGTTCGGACGAGGACGTGGCAGGCACCGTGTCGAGCATGGCCGGAGCGTTGCCGGTGTCGCTGCACCGCCAGCAACGGGACGGCTACGGGGCAGGACGAGCCCGCACCCTCGGCGCACAGCGCACCTCCGCCGACGTCGTGCTGTTCGTCGACGCCGACTGCCTCCCCGATCCGGGCCTCGTCGCCGCCCACATGGCGTGGCATCACCGCAGCGCCGACCTGGTCGTCGTCGGCGCTCGCCACCCCCTCGACACGGGCAACCTGGAGGTCGACGACCTCGCCTCCGGGTCGGTCGATCTCCGGGCCCTGGCGGGAGCACGATCCGACGACCCGGGGGATTGGCGAGCCACCCTCTACCGGCGAACCGCGGGCCTGGTGCACGGCACCGAGGCGTACCGGGCCGTGGTCTCCAACAACCTGTCGATGCATCGCAGCGTCTTCCTCGCCGCCGGTGGCTTCTCCCCGGATTTCCGCCGCTGGGGCGGCGAGGACACCGAGCTCGGATGGCGCCTCTGGCAGGCCGGCGCCTACCTCGTCCCCGCCACCGACGCGATCGTGTACCACCAGATCCAGGAGGAACGAGATTCTCCGTGGCGGAGCGAGCACCGGTCCCAGAACGAGGAGTTGCTCGCGGATCTCATCCCCCACCGCTTCTACCGCAAGGACGTGGTCTCCACTCGCCACCGCGCGCCGAAGATCTCGTGGGTGATCGCCCCTGCGGCGGGGCGGCGAGCCGCCGAGCTCCTCGCGCAACTGGCGGCCCAGCGAGTCGTCGACTGGGAGGCCTGGTTCCCGCTCGACCCGACCCCCCAGGGGGACGAACGGGTTCGCAGCCTCCCCGATGCCTCCGGAGGCGACGCACACCGGTTCCTGCGGGCGGTTGCCGCCTCCACCGGTGAGTACGTCGCGGTCCTCTCCGGCGCCGCCGCCCCCGATCCGCTGCTCGCCGACCGGACCGCTCGCGCTCTCGACCGCGTGCCGCGGGCCTCGCTGGCCACGGTCGGAGCCCACGCCACCGACGGCCCCGCCGCGGACCTCGCCTGGGGGCCGTGGGGCATGCCCGCCTTCTCTCTCACCCGTCGCCGCGAGTGGTCGAAGGTGCTCCCCGACGTGTCCGATCCCGCCGAGGCCTGGCGTCGAGTCGCCGCACTCGCCTGGGGGATCGAGGTACCGGAGCCGCTCGTGACACTGCCCGACCCTGCCCCGGTGCCTCCTGCGCACGTCGCGCCCGTCATATCGGCGCGCACCAGGGCGGCAGAAAGGGCCCGCACCGGCGGGGCCCTCCGCCGCCTCGCCTACCGCATCGCCCGCGGACTGCTCCGTCGCACGCGCAGCGATGGGAGCGCCCTGCCGGTGGTCGCCCACTTCGGCGACGCACGGTCCCGGGAGGCGGTGCAGGCGGCCGCCCCGTGGGCACGGGTCCTGGACGGAGGCGGCCGCGCCGACGGGATCGTCATCGGGGGAGGCGCGCTGCTCGACGCCGAACTCGCCGAACGCATCAGGGTGCTCGACGCTCCCCGCGTCGAGCGAGTCATCGCGGGCGCTACGGGCGTTGACGAAGCGTGCCGTGACCTGATCGGCTCGTGCGCTGCGGTCGGGCTCGCAACGGACGAAGATGTGGCCGCCGTTCGAGATTGGGGGATCTCGGCAACGAGGGCTCACCATCCGGCGGACGATGCACGAACCACGGCGGGCATCCTCGCCGTGCTGCGGGAGGGAATGGCGTGAAGGTCTGCATGTTCGTCAAGAACTCCTTCGAGTACGACGCCCGGGTCACGAAGGAGGCGAAGACGCTGATCGGCGCAGGCCACGACGTGACCGTCGTCGCCATCCACGTCCCGAACAAGACTGCAGAGCAGGAGGTCACCAAGGACGGGATCCGGGTGATCCGGGTCAGCCGGATGTCGTTCGGGATGCGATTCGCCCAGCGAGCCCACGCCAGGTACGTCGTCGGCGTCGAGGAGCGCCATGCCCGGCTGAGCGGCACCGACGTGGACGAGGAGCGGGTGCGCAAGTACACCGCCGTGCTCCCCGCCTCGACCGCCACACCGGGCGACAACGAGGTTCCGCCGGCGCCGCGCCGCCCTGTTCCCACCTTCCAGGGCCCGGCACCCGCTCCGGCGGCCGGGATGCGGGGCGTCTGGGTGAAGGCTTCGACCGCGGTGCTCCGAGCCGGGTCCCGGATCGCTCGCTGGGGCTTCCGGGCCGCCCGGTTCGTCTTCATCTGGCCGCTGCGGGCCGCCCGCATCCACTCGCTGAACCGCCGCTTCATCGCGGCCGGGCTCGCCACCGGCGCAGACGTGTGGCACAGCCACGACCTCAACACGCTGTACGTCGGGTCACGGTGCAAGGCGAAGCGGCCGGGAACCCGTCTCGTCTACGACTCTCACGAGTTGGCCACCCAGCGCAGCCGCATGGGGCGCGTGAAGCGCCGGTGGGCGGGGTGGAACGAGCGCCGCGGCCTGCGGCATGCGGACGAGGTGATCATGACCACCCGTTCCCGGGCGCGCTACCAGGTGGAGCGCTACGGGATCCCGTTCCCGAACCTGATTCGCAACGTCCCCGAGATCATCGAGGTCGAGACCGGCTGGGACCTCCACGAGCGCCTGGAGATCCCGAAGGACCGCCGGATACTCCTCTACCAAGGCTCGATCCAGGAGTTCCGCGGGATCGAGGAAGCCATCGAGGCCGTGACGATGCTCGATCGATGCGTGCTCGTGGTGATCGGCTACGGGTACCACCGTCCGGCCCTCGAGGAGGTGGTCCGACGGCGTGGCCTCGCCGACCGGGTCAAGTTCTTCGGTCCGATCCCCAACGATGAGTTGCTCTACTACACCGCCAGCGCCGACGTGGGCCTGTGCGTGATCCGCGGGCAGTCGCTGTCGTACCGATGGTCGCTCCCCAACAAGCTCTTCGAGTACATGATGGCCGGCATCCCCGTGGTGGCCTCCGACTACGAGGAGATGGGCCGGGTCGTCAAGGAGGAGGGCGTCGGGACGGTATGCGATCCCGACGACCCCGAGAGCATCGCCGCCGCGGTCGCCGCGATCGTCGACGACCCCGCGGCGGAGGCACGGTTCCGGGCGGCCACCCGCACTGCGATCACCCGGTACAACTGGACCGTCGAAGGGCAGGTGCTCCGGGGCATCTACGACCGGCTCGCCGGATGAGGTCACCGGCATGCCGGTGACCCTGCGCCGGGCGACGCAGACGGCAGGCGATGCCGATGCGCTGGCATGGGGGCTCGGCGAGGCGGGCGACGGCCTCTTCCGGATCATGTTCGGGTCCCGCTGGTTCCGCATCCTGGCCGCCGCGGTCCGGGAACCGGGACACGAACTCTCGCTCGAACACACGACGCTGGCCGTCGAAGGGGAGGCGGTCGTGGGAGTGCTCCACGGCTTGCACCGGCGAGACATGGCCGACCCGGACGCCGCCTTGCAGCGCGCTGCCGGGTTGCACCGCATGCTGAGGGCGGCCCTCGTGGAAGCGGCCGGACGGCCCCTGTTCCGCGCCCTCGATGCTCACGACTCCGGGGACTGGTACCTGCAGGCCATCGCGGTGCGCCCCCCGCGAAGGGGCGCCGGCATCGGAAGCGCACTCCTCGACGCAGCCTTCGACCGAGCCCGGAGCTCTGGGGCCGCTCGCATCACGCTGGACGTCGACGTCGCCAACACTAGGGCCCGGCAACTCTATGAACGCCATGGATTCGCCGTCGTGGCGACCTCCCGACCCGCGCTCCTCCTCGGAGGCGAGCGCGTCCACCGCATGGCACGCGAGTTGTGACCGGGACCAGAGGCCGGGACCCGGCGCTGCGAAGAGGCCGCGGCCACCGGCAACGTTGGGAGTGACGACCGGCGCGGCCCCGGCTATCCCCGGGCCACCTCGTCGAGACGCTGCCTTACATGCGCGATCTCGGCCTCGAGGCGCCGCAGGTACTCGCGCAGCATCGCTACTTCTTCCTCGTCCGCCGGGGACTCCGACCGCCACCTCGGCACAGGGGGTGGAGGGTACGGCCGCCAATTCCAGTCCCAGCACGGACCGCAGTGGTGCCAACCGCACGCCATTGCTGTACCTCCCTCGGGGAGCCACCCACACCGTAGGGGCCTCCCACGTCCCCTGCCAGAGGCGAAGGTCGGCGATGAGGCTCAGGCGAGGAAGGAGCTCGCCGCATCGACCACCGCATCGGTGGCCTCGGCCGGCAGCACGTGGCCTGCACCGGCAACGACGTCGACGTGCGCCGCCGTGAAGTGGCGCTGCACCCCGGCGTGCAGCTTCGGCGGCGGGAACACTGGATCGAGCTCCCCCACCAGCACCAGGGTGGGGTGCTCCACGGCGCGCAGGACCGGCGGCGGCAGCCTCACCGGCGGCGGGCTCCTCCTGGTGTGGCGGGCCAGGAGTGTGGTCCATGCCACGAGGTCGGGATCGGGAGATCCTCCACCCCAGATGGCCTCGAGAACCCGCCGGGAGCCCGCGTCGTCACCCCGGATGCGCCACAGGAGCGACCGCCAGAGGAGCCGGAGCGGGGTGCGGGCCCGCACGATCCCTGCCGGCGCGCCGAGCACCAGACGCCGTACGCGGTGAGGGCGCTCCCAGGCGATCCGCAGCGCCGCCCAGCCTCCCGCCGAGTGCCCGAACAGGTCCGCCTGGTCGATGTCGAGCGCATCGAACAGGCCGTCGGCCCACACGGCCAGGTCGCCGGAGCGGGGATCGGCGCTCCTGGTGAGCCCGAGTCCCGGATGGCCCGGCACCCCGACGCAGACGAGCCGTCGCGACTCGCCGAGACCGGCGAGATGCTCGGCGAGCAGCACCACCGGGAACCCTGCGCCGGGGAACGCCACCAGCGGAACGCCGCTTCCCTCCCCTGCGTCCAGCGCCACCGAGATCCCGAGATCGCTGCGTACCGGCCTCTCCACGGCACCCCCCCGACGCGCCGACTGCCAGTCTTCGAGGACCCGGCGGCCTTCGTGGCTCCGGTAGGGAGACCGAGTCACTCCCCGACCCCGGCGCGCCGCCCGACCCTGCCCGCCCGCGCGTCGTCCAGGGCCATCGCCACCAACTCCTCGAACCGCGGGAGCCACGACGGGTCGACTCGGTCGACCCGTCGCCGCCATCCGGCCAGGAAGGGTTCGAGGTCGTCCACCATGTCGTCGAACGATTCGAGGGTGTGGCGCATCCCGAACAGCAGACGGTTGCGCACGAAGTAGTAGACGTACACCTCGCCGGGCATACCCTGAGATCGCGCCGAGTGGTGCACGACGTCCGCCCACGGGCTGGCCACGATGTGGAAGCCGGCACGCGCCGCCCGCACGCAGAACTCGGTCTCCTCGAAGTACATGAAGTACTCCTCCGGCAGGAGACCGATCTCCTCGAAGACCCCGCGACGCACCAGCATCGAGGAACCGTGCACGAAGTCGACGCGGCGGGCCCGGCCCCGCAGGAGGCGCGGCGCCTGAACCCCCCGGTCGAGCAGTTCACTGCGGCCGCCGGCCTCCCAGACGATCCTCCCCCCGAGGGACTGAACGGTCGGGATCTCCCGGGCCCCGTCGAGGATTCGCGAGCCCACGATGCCCACCGTTCCCCGGGCGAGGCGAACCATGTGCCGCAGCGCGTTCCGGTGGGGAACCGCATCCGGGTTGACGATCCACACGGCGTCGGCGCCCGCGTCGAGAGCGTGGCGGATGCCCACGTTGTTGCCTCCGGCGTAGCCGAGGTTGCCGCCGGATTCGACGAGCCGCGGCACCCTCGGCCGCAGCCGGTCCACTTCCTCCGCACCCGAGTCGTTGTCGACGACGACGACGGTGAGATCGCGGTAGCGGGACGCCCGCAGGGCGGTCACGCACCGAACGGTCGCCTCCGCCTCCTTGTGGTTGAGGACCACCGCCCACACCGAACGGTGTCTCATCCCGCCCCCATGAGACCGGAGACCACGCCGGGGAGGGACTCCCGCCACGCGGGCAGCCTCGTGAGGCCGACGCCCTCGAGCCGCTCCGAGGCCAGCACCGAGTAGGCCGGCCGCACGGCTCGGGTCGGATACTCGGCGGTGGTGCACGGCGTGATCCGGGACGGATCGAGGCCCGCCTGCTCGACCGCCGCCCGGGCGAGCCCGTACCAGGTGGTGGCTCCGCCGTTGACGAGATGCAGCAATCCCGACACCCCTGCATCCAGCGCTGCGAGCACGGCAGCAGCCAGGTCGGCGGCGACAGTCGGGCAGCCCCACTGGT
>CAYXHU010000028.1:0-10074 GCA_964464675.1 uncultured Acidimicrobiia bacterium | reverse complement strand
CGCATGCCAGGTTGTGGCGGGTCACCGGCGTGGCCACCTTCACGTCGATCGAAGGGTGCGCCGAGAGCAGGTGGAGGGCCCGCATCACCGCGTCGAAGTGGCCGACCTCCTTGGTGCGTGCCGACACTTCCTCAGATGGGCCGTCGAGCGGCAAGGAGACGAGGTCGATCTCCGGGCCGTGCTCGTCGAGGAAGGCTTCCGTGAGCAGATCTCCGGTCGTGGAGACGGCGACCTCGAGGCCGCAGGACCGGGCCCTGTGCACCAGGACGCCGAGATCGGAGCGCTGCATGGGATCGCCGCCGGTGAACACGATACGGCGCGCTCCGGTTGCGGCGATCCGCTCGACGATGGCCAGCGCAGTGTCGGTATCCACCGCCTCGATCCCCTGAGGACCCCAGCAGTACGCGCACGACTGGCTGCACTCCGAGGTGACGTGGAAGTCGATCGTGGCGACCGCCGGCATCGTCGTTCCCTATCGCCGAGCCAAGTCTACGGAACCTCGCGCCCGCTGCGACGAGGGACCGTCGGTCGACCCCCGAGCGAAGCGGCTACTCGAACAGCCGGTAGGCGGCGAGCAGCCGCCGAGCATCTTCTCCCGAGACGTCCAGGCCCCCGGCGGCGTCCGCCATGGCCGGCCGGCCGGCCACCGTGAGCAGGTAGGCGAGCCCGGTGCCTGCGACGTGCTGGGGGAGCGGGCCCTCCGGGTCGAAGAGGTGCCCCCGCCCTCCCTCGACGACGAGGTCCACCGAGTCCCGTCCGGATGGCCCGTCGAGCGACAGGCGGATCCTGGTTCCATCGGCGAGCCCGGCGCGCTTCACGGCGGCCCAGCCGGTGAGGCGGACCGCCCTGCCGACGACCGCAGCTGCGGCCATGGGCTCGTCCGCTTCCGAGAGGGGGCGACCGACGGCGTGACGGATGTCGAGCAGGTGCACGTAGACGTCGGCCAGGCGCAGCTCCATCGCCTGGGTCAGCGGGATCATCCCGACCGGCGAGGGCGTCGCGGTCCGCCACCCCTCCTGGTCGGTGCTCCAGAGCCGTTCCAGCGTGAGGCCCGAGGCGTGCCGGACCTCTTCGAGGACCTGCCCCTCGGACCAGGTTCTCCTGGCGGCCACTCCTTGGTTGGTGATCAGGTCGAGCGGCCCGTACCCCGACTCGTCGAAGTCGTCGGGAGGGTCGGGCTGCCGGAGGCCGTTGGCTGTTCCCTCCAGGTGCCCGAGGTGGGCGGCGATGTCGCGCACGGTCCACAGCTCGCAGGGGGTGGCCCGGTGCCAGTCGTCGGCGTCGAGCGAGTCGAGGGTTGCGATCACCGCACCCCAAGCCTCCTCGAGCGCCGGCAGCAGCTGCACCGGCCGGGAGGGTACCGGGGTGTCCCGAACGTGTCACTCCCTCCGGGTACCATCGCCGCACGATGGAGCGACTGGTGGTCGAGGGATGGGCCCCCGAGTACGGGGGTTCCGTCGAGGCGTTCGACGAGCTCGAACCGGCCGAAGGCAGCGTCGACACCACCATCGAGGGCAGCGACTGGTCGCCGGTGCCCGGTCGTGACGACGGTCATCCCCTCGTCGCGTTCGTCGACGGGGTGCGCCGGATCGACGCCAGGCTGGTGCTGGACACCGATGCAGGGCCGATCCCGGGGCTGTGCGGGTCCTACGGTGTCGGGGCGGTGCTGTGGCACCGCGCCGAGCGCCGGGCCGAGATCGTCGAGCGGCGGGTGAGCCGCCTCGCCGTGCTCGCCAGGGGCCGGGTGGTCGAGATGCCGTCGATGGGGCCGGCACTCGAGTACCACTGCGAGGCGGTGCCGGATGAGGATCCGGCCTCGCTGGTTCGCCATTTCCACGGCCAGATGCGCCGTGCCGAGGCCGAACTCGCCGACCGGCTCGCCGCCGACGGCGTCTTCGTCGTGGCCGACGGTCCTCTGTACGAGCCCGCCGCGACGGCCGAGCAGATCGGATTCGTGAAGAGTCATCGTGTCTCGTATCTCCCCGGCGACCTCGGTGGGATCGTCGCCCGGCTCGAGCCCGGGGAACGGACTCCGTTGTTCACGATCAAGGGCTACGAGCGGTACTCGTGGTACATCTGCCTCGCCCGCTATCCCGACGGGCACTCCTGGAGCGGGATCGCCCGGTGCGAAGCGCCCACGGGGCTCGCCGGGGAGAGGGTCGTCGCCATCGCCGATCGGACTGCGGCGGTGCTCCCCGCGGTGGGATCCGAGCCTCACCTCGACCCGCGCGCCCCTCAGAACCTCGTGCCCATCGCCGCCCTCGAGCGCGACCTGCGCCACAGGCTCGGCGACCAGGGCCTGGTGCTTCGAGCCCTGCGTACGGCGATTCGGGAGGCGGCGGCATGAGCGTGGGACGAGTCGTCGGCAGCCGGCACACCTCGACCCGAGAGTTTCGAGTGATCCTCGACGAGGCGGAGTACTTGCAGTTGGACGACCTGGTGGTGGTCCGCACCGGCGTGCCCGGCGTCGGCGAGGTGCGCACCTACGGCTTCGTGACGGAGTCGGAGGCGGTCTTCGAGGGTGCCAGCTACGAGTCGGACACGGTACGGATCGCCGGCGAGGGGAGCATGCCGGGGGCCAAGGTACGGTCGGCGCAGGTCGCCGTGACCCGGGTGGACCCCGAGGTATGGGTCGCTCCGGACCCCGGCGGTGAGGTGGAGCGAGCGGCCGGTGTCGAGCGGGAGAAGGCGCTCTACACCGACGAGATGGGCCGGCCGCTGCCGATCGGCCTCGGTCGCGACGGGGCCCCCGTCTTCGTGGATCTGGACTTCTTCGACGGCCGCAAGGGCGGCCACATGTCGATCGCCGGAATCAGCGGGGTGGCCACCAAGACGTCGTTCGCGCTGTTCTTCCTCAGGATGCTCACGTCGCGGCGTGACGTGGTCGGCGAGGCCGCCAAGAACATGCGCGCCTTGGTCTTCAACGTCAAGGGCGAGGACCTCCTCTGGCTCGACAAGCCGAACCGCGACTTCACCGAAGCGGCCCGCGCTGCCTGGGGAAGCCTGGGTGTGGAGCCGGGCCCGTTCCCGTCGGTGTCGTTCTGGGCGCCGCCTCGAGAGCGCTCCGGCGACGTCGTGCTGCCGGACGTCGGCGGACGGCAAGACGTGACCCCGTTCGCCTGGACGCCGCGGGAGTTCGTCGACGAGGGCCTGCTTCGGTTCCTGTTCACCGACGCGTCGGATGTGCGCAATCAAGTGGCCTTCGTCGCCGAGCGCGTGGAGGCGCAGCTGCGGCGGTACGCGGTGGACGTGGTCGGGAGGCCGGGCACCGTCGTCCTTCGGGATCCCCGGGAGGGTCACCGCCGCGGCGAGGCCGTCAAGGCCGGTGCCGGGGAGCGGGTGATCGACAGCCTCGAAGCGCTGGTCGAGGCGATCGCCGAGTTCGTCGACCCGGAGGACGGCGAGCCGGACGTCCGCTGGTCGGGCAGGGTCCAGGCAGGGACGGTGTCGGCATTCATGCGCCGGCTGCACGCCGCCGAGCATCGGCTCGGGCATCTCGTGCACCCCGGGGAGAGCAGGCGCATCGACCGGTCGGCGGCACAGGTGAGCGTGGTGGCGATCCAGTCGCTGCACGAACTCGCCCAGCGTTTCGTCGTCGGCGCCCTCCTCAAGGAGGTCTTCGACGACAAGGAGCACAGCGGCCAGCGGTTCCCCCTCTCGGTGGTCGTGCTCGACGAGTTGAACAAGTACGCCCCCCGCGAAGGCACGGGACCGATCAAGGACATGCTCATCGACATCGCCCAGCGGGGTCGATCTCTCGGCGTGCTGCTGATCGGTGCACAGCAGACGGCATCGCGGGTGGCGCCCGAGGTGCTCGAGAACGCGGCTCTCCGGGTCGCCGGCCGCCTCGACGCCGCCGAGGCGGAGCGCTCGGAATACGGGTGGATGCTCCCTTCGACACGGGCCAGGGCCCGGCTCCTCAAGCCCGGCACGATGGTGGTCTCCCAGCCGGCGATCCCGGTCCCCATCGTCGTCGACTTTCCGTTCCCCCCCTGGGCGACCCGCAAGGAGGAGGCGGCCGAGGACGGCGATCCGTTCGCCGGGCTGTAGATGCGCATCCTGCACACCTCCGATTGGCACGTCGGCAAACGCCTCGGCCGGTGGGATCGCATGGAGGAGCACGCCGCGGTGATCGATGAGGTCGTCGGGACCGCCGCCGCGCAGGAGGCGGACCTCGTTCTCCACTCGGGCGATCTGTTCGACCGCCCCCTTCCGCCGGTAGACGCGCTGCGTCTGGTGTTGCAGGCTCTGGTCCGCCTGGCGGCGGGCGGACGGCGCCCCGTGGTGGTGGTGGCGGGCAATCACGACTCGCCGGCGCTGTTCGAGGCTCTGGCACCGCTCCTCGTCGGCTTCGGCGTCCACCTGGTCGGGCGCATCAAGGCTCCCGACGACGGCGGGGTGGTGAGCCTCGACACCGAGGGTGGGCGGGCCCACGTCGCCTGCCTCCCGTTCCTCAGGGCCGCCCAGACGGTCGACTTCACCGAACGGGCCGACAGGTGGTACGGAGCGTACGCGGACCGGCTCCGCCGCATCACCGAGACGTACGCGTCCGCCGTCGGACGGCTGGTGAGTGACGGCGGTGTCGGCCTGCTGGTCGGCCACTGGATGGTCGGCGGGGTGGCGGTGAACACCGCAGCGCCTCGCGGCGAGCGGGAACTGCACCTGGGCGAGGCCTATGCGGCGACCGGAGCGTCGGTGCCGACCGGCATGGACTACGTGGCCCTCGGCCACATCCACGCCCCGCAGCCGGTTCCCGGCGCTCGCGTGCCGGCCGAGTACGCGGGGTCGCTGCTGCAGCTCGACTTCGGCGAGGCAGGCGAGGACAAGCGGGTGGTGATCGTCGACGCCGAACCGGGCGTTCCGGCCGTGGTGCGGTCGGTCCCGGTCACGTCGGGGAGGCGGCTCGTCCAGGCGGCAGGGCCGTGGGACGAGCTGGCAGCCCGCGATGACCTCGACGAGGCGTACCTCGATCTCAAGGTCGAGACGGAAGGTCCTGCACCCGGCCTCATGGACGAGGCGCGGGAGCGGTTCCGGTACGTGGTCAAGGTGACGGCGCGCTACGACCGCCCCGACCGCCCGGCGGTCACCGCGGCCAACCGGCCCCTCGGCGAGCTCTATGCCGAGTACCACGAGGTGACTCACGGCACGCCCGCTCCGCCCGAGCTTGTGGCGGCGTTCCGGTCCCTCGAAGAGGAGGTCGCCGGTGCGTCCGATTGAGCTGACCCTGGACGGTTTCCGCTCGTACGACACGGCGGCCACCTTTCGTTGGTCGGGTCGGCGCCTCGTCGGTGTGGTCGGTCCGATCGGCAGCGGGAAGTCCTCGATCCTCGACGCGATCTCCTTCGCCCTGTACGGGCGCACCCCGAGGATCGGGCGCAGCGTCCGGGCGCTGATCAACCAACGGAGGGACCAGGCGACGGTGGAGTTCACCTTCTCGGTCGACTCCACGGTCCTGCGAGTCGTCCGTTCGCTGCGTCGGACCGGGCAGTCGGCACACGCTCTCTACAGGGTGGACGGGGACGTCGAGCACGAAGAGGCCGACAAGGCGGCGGATGTCACCTCCCGCATCGAAACGGCCCTCGGGCTCGAGTTCGAGGGGTTCCGCAAGTCGGTGATGCTCGCCCAGGGGCAGTTCGCCGCCTTCCTCGAGGCGGGCCCTGCGGACCGCAGCGACGTGCTCAAGGGTGTGTTCGGCCTGGAACGACTGGACGCGATGCGAGCAGCCGCGGTCCTGCACAGGCAGGAAGCGGCGGCCACCCTGCAGGCACTCGACGCGGCCCGGGCCGCGCTGGAGACCGATCGCTCCGCGCTCGCTCACGCCCGAGCCGACGTCGAGCACACCGAGCAGCGCGCCGCGTCGCTGGCGGCCCTGCTCCCGGAGGCAGAGGCGCTCGTCGAGCAGGTCAGAGCCGCGGCGACGGCCCGAGCCCGGGCTGAGGAGGCCATCGACCGGCTTGCGAGGCTCGCAGGTGAGGTGCCGAGGAGGGAGGAGACCGACACCCTGCTCGGCGAGGTTCGCTCCCAGGCTGCGGCGACGGCGGAGCGCACGAAGGAGGCGGTGGCGGCCGCCTCCGTCGTAGAACAGGCAGAGCGGGATCTGGCCGCTGCGCTGGACGCGGCCGGGGGTACGGAGTCGCTCGACGAGGCAGGCGTGCTGGTGACCGTTGCCGGTCAGCAACGGCACGCGGTCGCCGAGGCGACCGAGCGGGCCCGGGCTGCGGAAGCCGCGGCCGAGCGCCGTGCCGCAGGCCTCGCCGAGGCCGTCGCCGCCGAGGCCGAGGCGGAGCGGGCCCTGGCCGCAGTGCGCACCGCATCCGAGGTCGCTGCAGCCGTTCGCGGCGAGGCCGAGCTCGCCCTGCACGAGGCCCGGCATCGCTCGATGGCGCTCACCCTGCGCGCCGAGCTCGCCGCCGGAACCGTGTGTCCGGTGTGCGAGCAGGTCGTGGAGGAGCTCCCGTCCACCGAGGTCGCGCCGGAGGTCTCGGCGGCCGAAGAGGCCGTGGCAGAGGCGAGGTCGGCGGACTCCGAAGCGCAGCGGGGCCTGGCTGCGGCCGGAGCCGAACTGGCGGCGGCGCAGGCGAGGAGGCGGGCCGAGGAGTCGGCGGCAGTCGAAGCAGAGCAGGCACGGGCCGCCGCGACCGAGGCAGGCGGGCGCGTCTCGGCTGCTCTCGACGCCACGCTCGCCGCCCTCGAGGGACTGCTCGGTCCCGGTGAGCCGAGCGCCGTGCTCGCCGAGCGGCGCGGCGCCGTGCAGCAGGCCTCGGCCCGCCTCGACGGTGCGCGGAACGCTGCGGCGGCGGCAGAGCGGCGCCGTGCCGGGGCCGTCGCCGCCGAGGCGGAGCGAACCGGGGCGCTGCAGGCGCTGGTCGGGCGGGTGGCGGGCCTGGCCGGCCGTCTCGACGTGGACGTCACGGCGTCGGCCGATCCCGATGCGCTGGACGGCGCGTTGGGCGCGGTGAGGACGGCGTGGCTGGACCGCAAGCGCGAGGCGGACGAGGCGCTGGCCGAGGCCGAGTCCGCCGCGACCGCCGCCGAGGGGCAGCGCGCCGCGCTGCTGGCCGGCGCCGGGCTCGAGCCGGATGCCGATGTGCGCACGGCGGCGGGCGGGGCCGCCGCGGCCGTCGAAGCGGCGCGGCGGAGGGCGGCCGACATCGAGGCGCGGCTGGCACGGCTGACCGAGATGGAGGCTGCGGAAGCGGCGACGGTCGCGGCCCGGGACCGGTACTCGCGACTCGCCGACGACCTGGGCCGGGCCAGGTTTCCCGCATACGTGCTCGAGGATCGGCGCAGGATGCTCGCCGACCTGGGCGGGGACCTGTTCGACACGCTGAGCGGCGGCCGGTACCGGTTCAGCGACGACGGCGAGTTCGACGTGGTGGACCTGGCCGCCGCCGAGCAGGTCAGGTCGGCGGACTCGCTCTCGGGGGGCGAGACCTTCCTCGCGTCCCTGGCGTTGGCGCTCGCCCTCGCCGAGATCGTCGCCCGGGAGGGGGGACGTCTCGATGCGTTCTTCCTCGACGAGGGCTTCGGCAGCCTCGATCCCGAGCACCTCGGGCTCGCCATGGACGGCATCGAACGGCTGGTGGCGATGCGAGACCGCCTCGTCGTCGTCGTCAGCCACGTCGAGGCCCTGCGCGACCGCATCGAAGATCTCGTCGTGCTCGACAAGGATCCCCTCACGGGAGCCACCATCGTCGTGCAGGGATCGACCGGCCCGGAGTAGCGTCCCGGCCATGGGCCCTCTCGCCGGGCTGACCGTGATCGAGATCGCCTCGTTGGCCCCGGGGCCGTTCTGTGCCATGGTGCTCGCCGATCTCGGCGCGACGGTGGTGCGGATCGATCGGCCGGGTGGCTCGGTCGGTGCCATGCCTCCCGGGGCCGACGTGCTCGGCCGGGGGAGGAGCTCCGTCGCCGTGGATCTCAAACACCCGCAGGGCGCGGAGGTGGTTCTCCGCCTCGCCGAACGGGCCGACGTGCTGATCGAGGGTTTCCGTCCCGGAGTCGCCGAGCGGCTCGGTATCGGCCCGGAGGTGTGCCTGGGCCGCAACCCACGTCTCGTCTACGGGCGCGTCACAGGGTGGGGACAGAGCGGACCGCGCTGCGGGGATGCCGGGCACGATCTCGACTACCTGGCGGTAGCGGGGGGGCTGTATCCGATCGGCCCCCCGGAGCGCCCCGAGGTTCCGGTGAACTTCATCGCCGACTTCGGTGGCGGGGGCATGCTGCTCGCCGTCGGGGTCCTGGCCGCACTCTTTGAACGGGAACACTCGGGACTGGGGCAGACCGTGGACGCGGCGATGGTCGACGGTGTCGGGCTGCTCACGGCGATGCTGCACGGGATGCGGGCCGCAGGCCTGTGGGCCGACGAGCGCCACGCCAATCTGCTCGACGGGGGAGCCCCGTTCTACTCGGTCTACGAGACGTCGGACGGGGGCCACGTGGCAGTCGCCGCCCTCGAGCCACAGTTCTATGCGGATCTCCTGTCGGGCCTCGGGCTGGAGCAGGCCGACCTGCCCGGCCGGATGGACCGCGGGGGGTGGCCGGAGTTGCGGGAGCGGATCGCCGCGGTCTTCCGCACGAGGACTCGAGCGGAATGGAGCGAGGCGTTCGCGGGAACGGACGCCTGTGTCGCCCCGGTGCTCGCTCCGGGCGAAGCACCTCTGGATCCGCACGCACGGGCGCGTGACGGGTTTGTCGACGTGGATGGGATAGTGCAGCCGGCGCCCGCGCCCCGGTTCGAGCGCACCCCTGCCGGAGTGCCCCACTCCGCACCGGTCACCCCCGGTGCGGACACCGATCGGACCCTTCGAGAGTTCGGGTTCACCCCGGAAGAGATCGGCTCGCTCCGCAGGCGCGGGGCTCTGGGTGGAGCCGAGTCCGGCTGCGTGTGAACCTCGGAGGGCGGCGCCGGAGCCGGGGACGTTCGGTCGCTGGACTCGCCGGGGGTTCTACCATCAGCCCATGGCGACCGTCGGCATCGTCGGGCTCCCCAACGTGGGGAAGACGACGCTCTTCAATGCACTCACCGGGCTGAGCGCGCCGACCGCGTCCCACCCGTTCTCGACGACGGAGCCGAATCTCGGGGTCGCCCGGATCCCCGACGCAGCCCTGGACCGGGCTGCGGTGCTGGAGGGTTCGGCCAAGACCGTGCACGCGACGCTCGAACTGCTCGACCTGCCTGCGATGTCCGGCCCCGGGGACCACGGCCTCGCCGCCCGGTTCCTGGCCAGGCTCCGCGAGGTGGAAGCACTGGCCGTCGTGCTGCGCGCGTTCGACGAGGAGTCGGTGCCGTCCGACGAATCGGGTGTCGATCCGGTCGCGCAGGCCGAGAGCCTGCTGCTCGAGTTGGCCATCGCAGATGCGGAGGTGTTCGGCAGGAGAGCCGAGAAGGCGGCCAAGGAGGCGACCGCCGATCCTTCGCGGAGGGCTGCCGCCGATGCCATCTCCCGCGCCGCCGCCCATCTCGAGGAAGGCCACGCCCTGCGCTCGGTGGTGTGGGACGAGCACGCCCGGGCCGCGTTCAGGGATCTGGCTCCGCTGACGCTGAAGCCGGCCGTCTGGGTGGTGAACGTCGGCGAGGATCAGCCCGCCGATGCGGTGGCCGCCGTGGCGAACGCCGTCCCGGAGGGCGATGAGGTCATCAGCTTGTCGGCGGAGATCGAGGAAGAGGGATCGCGTCTGGACCCGGACGAACGCGCAGAGCTGTTCGAAGGGCTCGGCTTGGGAGAAGGAGCGCTCGCCAAGGTCGTGCACGCCACCTACGACGCGCTTCGGCTGGTCTCGTTCTACACGCTGGGGTCCAAGGAAGCCCACGCCTGGACCGTGCCTCGCGGCGCCACCGCCCGTCGGGCAGCAGGCAAGGTCCACAGCGACATGGAGCGGGGGTTCATCAGGGCCGAGATAGCCCCGATGGCCGCCGTGCTCGAATCCGGCGGATGGGACGCAGCCAAGGCGGCGGGCATGGTGCGCCTCGAGGGGAAGGACTACGTCGTCTCGGAAGGCGACGTGATGCTGGTCCGGTTCTCCGTGTGATCGGTTGCGATAATGGCGGCACCGAAGCCCCTTCCGGGGTGG
>CAYXHU010000027.1:0-10255 GCA_964464675.1 uncultured Acidimicrobiia bacterium | reverse complement strand
GGACCACTACCGGGGCCTCACCGGCCCTTGAAGTCGGGCGATCGCTTCTCCAGGAAGGCGCCGACGCCTTCGACGACGTCCTCCGACGAGAGGCACACCGACTGCGCCTGGCTCTCGTACTCGAGCGCCTGATCGAACGACATCTCGAACGCCCGGTTCATCCCCGCCTTGACGAATCGCTGCGCCAGGGGTGCCCCCGAGGCCAGCTCGGATGCCAGCTCTCCGGCTCGCTCGGCGAGGCGCTCGGCCGGAACCACCTCGGCGACCAGCCCGTACGCGAGCGCCTCGGCGGCACCGATCATCCTTCCGGTGAGTGCCAGCTCCTTGGCACGCGCCAACCCGACGAGCCTCGGGAGGAGCCAGGTACCGCCGAAGTCCACCGTCAGGCCGCGACGGACGAAGATCTCCGAAAACCGGGCCCGATCCGTCGCCACGACGACGTCGCAGGCGAGGGCCAGGTTCATGCCGGCCCCAACGGCGACCCCGTCCACCGCGGCGACGGTCGGCTTGCCGAGCCCGTGGAGTGCACGCGCCGCCCTCTCCACGTCCTGCATCCACAGAAAGCGGGTCGCGGCGGTACCAGCCGCGCTGCCCAGATCTGCAGCGAGATCCGCGCCGCTGCAGAAATCCCCGCCCGAGCCGGTGACGATCATCACGCGCTGTTCGGAAGCAGCGAAGTCGGCGAGAAGATCGGCGAGCTGCAGCCACCCCTCATGCGGGATCGCGTTGCGCCGTCCCGGATTGTCGATGGTGAGCGTGCGGGTCGGGCCGTCATCCCGGATCGAGAACATGGTCGGACTGTAGCGAGGGCTCCTGCGGGTTCCCTTCTACGATGATCCCGATGGGCTTCAACCCCTTCCGTAGCCACGACAGGGACTTCATCGACCTGGCCATGGTCGCCGGCATCGTCCTGGCGGCCGCGGCCCTGGTGCTGTGGGCGATTTCGGGGTAGAGACCGTCTCGATGGTCCAGCCCTACGCAGCCACCAAGCGTTACCTGTGCCCCGGATGCGCCGGGTCCATCGAACCGGGAGAGGGCCACCTCGTGGTCGTGCCCGACTTCGCCCCCGACCTGCGCCGGCACTGGCATCGGGCGTGCTGGTTCATCGAGCTGAGGCGCCGCCACGGCCGCGCAGAATGAGGCTCAGCACACGCCCTGCAGCCAGCGCACCTCGACCCCCCGGGTGCCCAGCGAGACGGTGATCAGATCACATCGGGACGCACCGATCCCGGCCGCGGCTCGTCGCAGCAGCACGGCCTGGCGCGCGGTGAACTGCTCGACAGGATCGGCGCCGCGGCGCGTCTTCACCTCGACCACGATCCGCTCGCCTTCGTGGACGGCGACCAGATCGACTTCGTCGCGGCCCACGCGAAGGTTCTCGGCCAAGATCCCCACCCCGCGCCGCCGCAGGAACGCAGCGGCAAGACGCTCACCGAACGTGCCTAGCTCTCTGGCACCTTGAGGTCCGGCTGGTCCAGTTCCTCGATGTTCACGTCCCGGAACGTCATCACGCGCACCCGCTGCAGCAGGCGTGCCGGCCGGTACATGTCCCATACCCAGGCATCCTCGAGCTCGATTTCGAAGAACACCGAGCCATCCACCTGCCGCGTGTGCAGCTCCACCCGATTCGCCAGGTAGAAGCGCCGCTCCGTCTCTACGACGTAGCGGAACATCGGGAGCACGTCCCGATACTCCTGGTAGATCTTCAGCTCTACGTCGGTTTCGTAGCGCTCGAGATCCTCTTCGCTCATTGACGCTCCTGTCACCTGTGGGCGACCCCTGAGAAAGCGATCATACCGCTGCGGCGCGGCGACGCTCCGTGCCCCCACCTTCCTACCCGGCCGGTGTGACGGACACTCCCGCCCGGTCGGTTCTAGAGGCCTCCCCAACGGCTGGGAGGCCACACCTTCACGAAGGCTCGGCCGACGATCTCGTCCTCCGGGACGGAGCCGAACCGGCGGCTGTCCTGGCTGGCTCCTCGGTTGTCCCCCATCACGAAGACGTGGCCGTCGGGCACCTCGACGGGACCGAAGTCGCGCATCTGCACCGAGTCGGGAAGGTACGGCTCGTCGATCGCTACCCCATCGATCATCACCACCCCGTCTGCGATCTCCACCGTCTCTCCCTCGAGCCCGATCACGCGCTTGATCAACGCGGTGTCCGGTGAGGATATGCCCAGGGACTCGGCCACATGGCGGACCAACGCCTCCAGGATCGACTCGTCACCGTCGTCGGGCTGCAGTGGGTTGTCGAAGACGATCACGTCGCCGCGATCCGGTTCGCCGAAGCGATACGCCAACTTGTTGACCATGACGCGATCACCCTCGGCCAGGGTCGGGTTCATCGACGCCGAGGGGATGAAGAACGCCTGGACGAGGAAGGTCTTGATGACGATCGCGACGATGAGGGCGACCAGCACCAGGAACGGGAGCTCCCGCCAGAACGACCGAGTCGCGTCCTGCTTCTCGCCGCGGGAGCGGGCGTCGTCCCGCAATCTGGAGATCGCCTCCGCCGTTTCCTCCGCATCGACCCCGTGCGGCGCCCACGGATCGGACGGACCGGCAGCCGAGGTGCGCGCCCCGGAACCCTCGGAGAACGACGACGGCGTTGCCGGCATGCCTTCCTCGTCCGACGAGGAGACGTCGCGTGGATCCTCGGGGACCCGATCGGGGTCGGGTGCGGTCACGACGGGGACGTTACCTCAGCGCGGGCTGTGTGGCGCGCGCCGGGTCAGTCCCGCTTCTCCTTGATTCGGGTCGCCTTGCCGACCCGATCCCGCAGGTAGTAGAGCTTCGCCCGGCGCACGTCGCCTCGGCGGATCACTTCGATCTTCTGGATGATGGGAGCGTGGACCGGGAAGATCCGCTCCACGCCGACCCCGAAGCTCACCTTGCGGACCGTGAACGTCTCGCGAACGCCTCCGCCGCGCCTGGCGATCACGACTCCCTCGAAGACCTGGATGCGCTCCCGGCCGCCCTCGACCACGCGCACGTGCACGCGCACGGTGTCACCCGGGCCGAACTCCGGGATGTCGTCGCGCACGTGGGCGCCGTCGACCTGATCGAGCGTGTTCATCGGGGATTCCTCCGCGCACAAACAGACGCCGAGCCGGCGTCCGGGAAAGCGAGTTTAGTCAGACTCGTCGTCGTCGGCGAAATCGTCGCCGACGAGCAGATCCGGCCGGCGCCGGCGAGTCCGGTGCAGCCGTTGCGCCCGGCGCCACTCGGCCACCTTGCCGTGGTCCCCGGACACGAGCACGTCGGGAACTCCCCAGCCGCGAAAGTCCGCCGGACGGGTGTAGTGCGGTTCCTCGAGCAGCCCATCCCGAAACGACTCCGACGCCACCGATTCCGGGTTGCCCAGCACGCCGGGGAGCAGGCGTGCCACCCCCTCGATGATGGCGAGCGCAGCGACCTCACCGCCTGCGAGGACGAAGTCTCCCAGCGACACCTCCTCCTCGACGAAATGCTCGGCGACCCGCTCGTCGACTCCCTCGTAGCGCCCGCAGACCAGGGTGAGTTCATCCAGCCTCGACCAGCGGTCGAGCGTCGCCTGTGTGAGCGGGAACCCTGCCGGGGTGAGCAGGACCCGATGGCCGGCGGCCCGGGGTTCCAGGGCGGCGGCGAGCGGCTCCACCATCATCACCATGCCGGGACCGCCCCCGAACGGAGCGTCGTCGACCTGCCGATATGCGCCGATGCCGTAGTCGCGCAGGTCGATCAGCGATACGGTGATCCGTCCGTCGGCCCTGGCGCGCCCCACGATGCTGACGTCGAGAGGAGACTCGAAGAAGGCGGGGAAGAGAGTGACGACGAAGATGCGCACAGGACCAGGCTATTGGATGAGCGCGCAGTCGTCACCGGCTCCGGAAAGGCGCGCCCTGCAGCCGGCGCGTTGGTAGCGTGCACCCATGCGTCGCCCCCGGCCGCTCCCCCGCTGGGCGGGGTTCCTCGCCACCGCCGCCCTCAGCCTCACCATCGGCCCCGCCGCTGCGGCCGATGTCAGCGGACCGTGCACCGTCACCTTCAATGGTGTGCCCGTGGAGCGCATCGACTCTCTGTCCTCTCCGCTGGAACTCGACCACGAGGCGGTGCTGACCTTCGAAGGGACCGACGAGCAAGGCACCGCTCGCGCCACCGTCGAACTCGTCCTCGCGTCCATCTCGATCGACGAGGCCCGAAGCGGCCCGGCGGCACCCGGGTCCGAGTTCGCCGCCGCCCTCGAACTCGAAGACTTCACCCCGTACGGCGTGGGCCTGTACCGGATCCGGGGAACCACCGACAACTGCACTGCGGAAGCATGGCTGCGAATAACCGGGCGCTCGCCGTTCGCCACACTCGCCGGGCTGACGGCGGCAGGCCTCGCCCTCGGGGGGCTGCTCGGCCAGGGCGCCGCACTCGTCGCCCGGCGCCGTTCCACCCCGCTCATCGCCGCGCTCGGCGGCGTCGCGACGGGGTTCGGCGGCGCACTGCTCGGCCAGCAGTTCGGACGGCTGCAGCTCTCCTACCTGTCGTTGGGCATCATCATCGGCGGCGCGGTGCTCGCCGGCGCCCTCGCCGGCATCCCGTTCATGCCCCGCCGCGCCCGGAAGCCCTCACCCGAAGGCCGGCTGCCCCATCCGGTGGCCCCGTCCGAGGAGGCTCCGGCGGGACAAGCGGGGCTGCGGTTCGTGCAGACCTCTGAGGCCGCCGCCGCAGAGATGTCTGGTGCCGATGCTCCGGTCCAGGACCGCTCCGCCAGTGCCGAGCCCGCCGAGCCCTCCCGTCCCGAGCTCTCCGCGGTCGCCGGCACGACAACCAGAGCCGCCCGACCGGCCTCGGAATCCCCCGCCACAAGACCGGGCGACACCCGGCCACCCCCGCCGGAGCCCTACTGGTGCTACGTCATGGCCCCCGTGGAAGTGTTCGACCTGCGCGACCACACCAAGGTCGTCATCACCCTCACCCCCGGGACCTGGTACCTGGCGAAGCGGGAATCGGGTGGCTGGGCCCACGTCGTCACGACCGACGGCGACGAAGGGTGGGTCCCCCGCCGCTCGCTCCACCGCCAAGGGTGAGAAGCCGCTCAAGTCCGAGCGCCAACGCGGCGATGGCCTCCTCGTGGAAGGGAAGAGATTCCGGCGGCTGATCGGGCCGTCGTTGGCGGCGCTGCTCGTCGCCGGCGCTTGCGCGACACCCGACGGTGCCCCGCCGACGCCGACGGCAACGCCGGCCACCGTGCCCGACGTCGCCGCAGACGATGCACCGCGGCGCGCTCTCACCGAGCCGGCGCTGCCCGACGTCAGCATGCGGGCGATCGGGCTCGACGACCTCATCGCGATGCTCCCGGGGATCGCTGCCTCCGGCACACCACCGGCGACTTACGAGCGGAGCAACGCGGCGCTCGTGGCCGGCTCCACCGCCGATCGGAGCGACGAGGCGCGTGATGTCGAGCACTACGGGCGCCGCTTCGGGATCTCCGCCGAGTACCTGCGGGACGACGGGTCGGCTCACGTCTGGATCGATCTGCTCGACGACCCCGACGCGGCACACGGCTACCTGACCGACGTCGCCGGGGACATCGCAAAGGGCATCGGGGGCACCCACGAGCCTGAGGCCGTCGCCGCATCGGCGACCGAATACCCCGTGGATTCGATCGGCGACGAGGCGCTCGGGCTCGAGGTGACGCTGGAGGACGGTCGCCCGGAAACCATCGTGCTGTTTCGAGTTGGGCGGCTCGTCGTGTTCGCCTCGCTCATCGGGCCGGCGGATGCCGATCGCCGCGTCCCGGTTCTCTACCTCGCCGGGGAGTTGAGGAGGACCATTGCGGCAGCCCTCGTCGAAGGGCACGGACCCACGGCCCCCGGGGCGGGACCGGATTCCTACCGGTTCTCGTTCGAACAGCGGGCCGTGGTCGACGGTTCCGTGCATTCCACCACGGCCGAGGGGATCGTGGACCTGTCGTCCGTCTCGTGCCGGGTACGGATCGAGGCACCCGGCACGATGATCGACCGTGATCTCGTGCTCATCGGCACGACTCTGTGGGCCCGGCCACACGATTCGGGTGACTACCGCGTGGCGGCCGGCGGCGCCGTGGCAGATCGCGCGCTGCTCGCCCACTGCCCTCCGTGGCCGGTCGACCTCGCCGCGGCAGGCCTCGGTGGCGTGGTCGAGGGCGAACCGGCGGTGCATTCCCTGGAGGGGAGGGAGGTCCTCGGATTCCGCGGAGATGCGGGTGCCCTCGCCGCAGCACTCGGGGTCGACCCAGAGAGCCTGTCCGTCGAGGTGTTCACCGTCTGGGTCGCCACGGGCACTCCCTGGATCCTCGATCTGCGTCTCGACGCGACCGGATCGGGCTCGGCGCTCGGAGGATTGATAGCACCCGAGATCCCGGCGGATGCCTCGGTGCAGGTCGTCGTCGGCCAGCAGATCACCGACGTCGGGGAGGCGGGCCCGGTCCGGCCGCCGTCCCTGTCAGGGTGAGGGCTGCTCCACCGACGGCTCGAGGATCTCGTAGAGTGTCGTCCGCCTGACGAGGGCTCTGCCGGCCCCGCGGGCGACCTGCTCCAGGTCCCGACTCGTCACCGATTGGCCGTGAGCGGCACCGGCCGAACGCGAGATGCTCTCGTCGGTGAGCGTCCCGCCCAGATCGTTCACGCCGGCACGCAGCAGCACCCGGGCCCCGTCGAGGCCCAGCTTCACCCAGGATGCCTGCACGTTGGGAATGATGCCGTCGAAGGCGATCCGAGCCACTGCGTGCATGAGCACCACCTCGTCCCAAGTTGGGCCGGGCGCGGCCCGGCCGTTCAGGAAGATCGGCGCCCCCATGTGCACGAACGGAAGCGGGACGAACTCGGTGAAACCACCCGTCCGCCGTTGGATGGTGCGCAGCACCTCGATGTGGTTGGCCCAGGAGCGGGGGCCGTCGACATGGCCGAACATCACCGTTGCGGTGCTGCGGATCCCCAGCTCGTGAGCGGTCAGCATCACCTCCGCCCACTGGGCGGTGCGGATCTTGTCCGGGCACAGGTGGGCTCGCACCCCGTCGTCGAGGACCTCGGCTGCGGTTCCCGGCAGCGTGCCCAGACCCGCCGCCTGCAAGCGCTCCAGGAAGCTCCGAACGGACGTACCCAGCGTCTCGGCACCCTGCCAGACCTCGAGCGGCGTGAACCCGTGGACGTGGATGCCGGGAGCGGCCGCCTTCACCGCCTCGACCACCGAGATGTAGAAGGCCCCGGTGAACTCCGGGTGAATCCCGCCTTGCAGGCAGACCTCGGTGGCACCGGACTCCCACGCCTCCGCCGCCCGGCGTGCCACCTCGTGGACCTCGAGCAGGTATGGCTCACCCCGCAGCTCGAGCGACCTCGGGCCCTTCGAGAAGGCACAGAAGCCGCATCGATAGGTGCACTGGTTGGTGTAGTTGATGTTGCGGTTGACGACGTACGTGACCATGTCGCCGACCGCACGTTCCCTGAGCAGGTCGGCCGTCGCCGCAACGGCGTCCACCTCGGCTCCACGCGTGGTGAACAGGGTCTCCACCTCGTCGCGGCTTGGCGGAACGCCGTGCTCGGCACGATCCAGGATCGCGCGGATCTCGGGGCGGACCGTCCCGGAGGCACGGCCGGACCGCCAGGCATCGTCGGCCCACTCCGCAGAGAGCCGGGCCGGGGGCGCCGGGACCGGCAGCCGCTTCCCCGGAGCCCAATCGCAGACCGGGCGGGCCGCCCCGCGCCCGTCGGTGAGGGCGAGCGCCGCCGTGAACACTTCCTGAGGGAGCTCCCGCCGCAGGTCGTCGATGCCGACAGACGGGGGGAACGCGGCCCGTTCCACGAGCGGACGCCCGGCGAGCGCATCCCGCAGGTGGCCGATGGATTCGGTGTCCCAGTCGCGCAGCACGAGGTCCCCGGCTCCTGCTCCGACCGCAGCGACCGCATCGCCGACCGTGTCGACCATGACCGACACCACCGCCTCGATGCCCGGCAGTGCGACGACCTGCGCCGCTTCCGCCACCATGCTGCGCCTCACCCGCAGGTGGGCGGCTCCAGTGCGCGCCAGCGCCTCGACGACCCGGCTGCGGCTCCCTTCGTGGAGGATCGTGATGCGCCATCCGGGAACGCCCTCCAGCCGCAGGGCGGCATCCGGATCCACGATCCAGGCTGCCGGGACGCCCTCCCCGTCTCCGATCGCCGCGGGAAGCAGGCCGCCCGACGTCGCCGCGACGATGTCGGCAGACGACGGCCCCGAGATCTCGACGACCGTGGTGCCGGCCCTTCGGCGGGTGGACGCCCACAACGGCGTCACGCCGGCGCCGGGGCGCATCCGGCAGAAGGTGATCATCGCGCTCCCTCGATCTGGGGTGCCAGAGCGTACCCGTCGTCGTCCGCCGCCGACGCCACCACCGGCCACAGAACCGGATCGATCCACTCCGGGTCGAGGTATTCGGGGTAGACGGGGAGCCGCGGCATCAGCCGGAACCCGGCGGCCTCGGTTCGTGCCCGCAGTTCGTCGAGGTGGGGCCACGGTGCCTCCGGATTCACCCAGTCGATGGTGAGCGGCGACACTCCGCCCCAGTCGTCGATCCCCGCGTCGAGGTACACCTCGAAGCGCTCCGTGAGGTTGGGAGGCACCTGCAGGTGCACGCCGGGCCCGAGGATCCAGCGGGCCGCGGCGACCACCCGGGCGAAGAACTGGACGGTCGGCTCCGCATCTCGCCGCTTGGGCGTGTCGGCCTTCGCCCGGAAGTTCTGGACGATGACTTCCTGCACGGAGCCGGTCTCGGCTACCAGATCTCGCATCACGAACAGGCTGTCGACGATCTCGGTGACCGTCTCGCCGATCCCGACCAGGATCCCGGTGGTGAAAGGAACCCGGAGCCGTCCCGAGGCCCGGATCGTGGCGATACGAGCCGCCGGATCCTTGTCGGGCGATCCGTGGTGGGGCATGCCCGGATCCATCAAGCGGGGAGACGAGTTCTCGAGCATGAGCCCCATCGAAGGGCTCACCGGTCGGAGCACCTCCATCTCGGCCGGACTCATCACCCCAGGGTTGGCGTGCGGGAGGAGCCCGGTCTCCTCCACGACGAGCCGAGCCGTCTGCGCCACGTAGTCCAGGGTCGAGGCACAGCCCCGGGAATCGAGGAACCGCCGCGCCTCGGGCCACCGGTCCTCCGGGCGATCACCAAGCGTGAAGAGCGCTTCCGTGCAACGAGCCAACCGTCCTGCCTCGGTGATCGCCAGCACGTCCTCCGGGGTCAGGTACTCCCCTCCGGCCCCGGGAGGGCGGGCGAAGGTGCAGTACGTGCAGCGGTCCCGGCACAAGGTGGTGAGAGGTACGAACACCTTCCGGGAGTAGGTGACGGTGTGCCCGTGAGCGAGGTCACGCACCCTCCGGGCCTCGGCGAGAAGCCCGGCGACGTCGCCGTGGCCCGCCAGCAGCGCTTCGGCCAGCTGCGGATCCGGCTCGGGAAACGGCATGGCCCGCCACGGTATCACCGGCTGCCCGGTGCCGGCGCCGGCCTGCCCAAAACCCGGTCCGGATGGCTCCGCGAGCGCAGTAGCCTTGCGGCCGCACCGACAGAAGGGGAATCAGCAACGATGACTGACCGCAAGACCCGAGTGGGCCTCTTCGGCTTCGGGCGCATCGGTCGCAACGTATTCCGCCAGGTCGTGGACCATCCGACCATCGAGATCGCCGCCATCGTCGACATCGCCGATCCCGCGGCGCTGGTCTACCTCCTGAAGTACGACACGGTTCTGGGAAGGTTCCCCAAGCCGGTCGCTCTGCAGGACGGCAACCTCGTCATCGACGGACGAGCCATCCCGATGCTCCAGGATGCCGACCCAGGCACGACCGACTGGTCCGCCCTGGGCGTCGACGTCGTCGTCCAGGCCACGCGCAAGCACCGGACCGCCGCCGAGTGCCGCAAGCATCTCGATGCCGGAGCCAAGCGAGTCGTGCTGGCATCGACTCCTGAGGATCCCACCGACATGGACACCCTCATCATGGGGGTCAACGACCACGTGTTGGACGCGAGCGACGTGATGATCGCGCTGGGATCGAACACGTCCAACGCGGTGGGCCCCATCCTGCGCCTCTACGACGAGCAGTTCGGCGTCGAGAAGGGCCTGTTCACGACCGTGCACGCCTTCACCAACGAGCACCGGCTCGGCGACGTGCCCGGTGAGAGCCTCCGGGCGAGCCGCTCTGCAGCGGAGAACATCATCCCGGCGCCCACGAATTCGCCGGAGATCATCGAGCAAGCTCTCCCCGCCATGGCC
>CAYXHU010000026.1:0-10430 GCA_964464675.1 uncultured Acidimicrobiia bacterium | reverse complement strand
TCTCCCGCGCCGACCATCGTGTGATCACCGACCAGGCTCGCCGACGATTCGCCGACGTCGTCGACACGGCGGCAACCGCCGCCGACTCACTCGACTCGGCACGGCTCATGCTGGGATCGATCCTGGAGACGTACAGGGGTGCGGTGGCCGAGCGGACCAACGAGGCGACCCAGACCTTGACGGTGTTCGCGGCGATCCTGCTGCCGTTGTCGCTGATCACGGGCGTCTACGGCATGAACTTCGACCGCATGCCCGAGCTGGCGTGGCGCTGGGGCTACTACGGCGTGCTGGGTGCGATGGCCGTGCTGGCCGTCGGTCTGTGGCTCTACTTCGCCCGCCGCGGTTTCGTCGGCTCGCCCCGGTTGAGGAGGGTCCCCGTTGCGCTGGCTCGCGGGCTGGGTCGCGGGGCCCGCAACGTGGCGGGCCTGGCCACCGCGCCGGTGAACCTCGTCGCCAAGGGCTTCCGGCGCGGCGGCCGCGACGAATCCTCGGGCGAGTCTGCGACGCCCCCGTAGAATGGTCGAGGAGGAAGGGGGTCGATCGATGAAGAAACTGCTCGTGCTCCTGGTGCTCGTGGCGATCGGGCTGATCGTCGCCAAGACGCTCTCCGGCGAGAGCTGAGCTCCGCCACCCAGCCGGTTCCGGGCCCCGCGTGGGGCCCGATCCGCGTCCTCACACGAACGAGCGGATCGCCGCAGCGACCTCCTCGGTGTGCGTGAGCACCACCTCGTGCCTGGCGCCGTCGATCTCGGTGACCTGGGCCTCGGACAGCAACCCCGCCAGTTCCCGCTGGGCCCGGGCCGGGATCAACTGGTCGCAGGTAGGGACGATCACCAGCGCCGGCACCCGGAGACGGCCCACCCACTCTCGGGCGTCGAACCTGGTGATGGCGAACGCTGCCTCGTAGTACAGGTCCGAGTCGCGGTTCATCAACGACTCCCAGAGCCACCTGGAGTGCTCGGGGGCGATCGTCCCGGTCGAGATCAGGTAGCGGTGCGCGATGCGAGGCACCGTCGTTCGGTCGATCCGGGCGAGCGTCCGGCCGGCGGCGAACACCGGCGCGACCACCCACCTGGGGACCCGGATCGGTTTCGCCGCGGTGGCCACGAGGACGAGCCGCGGCACGCGGGCGGGATGCCGTCTCGCCAAGGCCTGGGCGGCCATGCCTCCCATCGAGTACCCGACCACCGGCACCTCCCCCAGCCCGAAGGCATCGAGGCAGCGGGCCACCTCATCGGCCAGATCCTCGATCTCGAAGCGGCCCCGGATGCGGTCCGTCTTCCCGTGCGATCTCAGGTCGACGGCGATCACACGGTGCGAGGCCGCCAGGAGCGGCATGAGCCGGTGCCAGGTCGCCAGCGAGTCGTAGACCCAGCCGTGGAGGAGCACCAGCGGCGGTCCGTCTGCCGGCCCCGCCTCCCGCACGAGGAACTCGTGAGTCCCGGCGACGATGGTGCGGCCCATCATCTCCGTCGGCCTGACCTGGACTCCCCGGGTCGGCGGCGGCAGCTCGGGGCCGAGCAGCCGCCACGCCGCCCATCCTGCAGCCACCATCCCGAGGGCGCGGCGCGTCGTCACCATGTGACGAGACTAGGCACGGGCCGGCCGAACATCGACCGCCCCCGCGTGTCCTCTCGATTCCGGGCCCACCCGCGGGTACCGTGGCGCTCGATGACGGACTCGGCCGACGTCGAACGGTTCCGCGCCGCGGCGCGAGCCTGGTTGGAGGAACACGCGCCGCGGCGCAGCGGCGACCACAACCCGGCCGCCCTGTTCGTCGAGCACGACGACGAAGAGCGGCATCTCGCCGAGGCGCGCCGCTGGCAGGCCCGCCTCGCCGATGCCGGCTGGGTCGGCATCACATGGCCCACGGAGTACGGAGGACGGGGGCTCAGTCCCGCCCATCAAGTGGTGTGGTCGCAGGAGGCTGCGGCGTTCGACCTGCCGGTGGACGTCTTCGGGATCGGCCTGGGAATGGCCGCCCCCACCATCCTGGCGTGGGGGACCGACGCCCAGAAGGAACGATGGCTGCCTCCGTTGCTGCGGGGCGAGGAGATCTGGTGCCAGATGTTCTCCGAGCCCGATGCCGGCAGCGACGTCGCCGCCGTGACGACGCGTGCGATCCTGCAGGGAGACGAGTGGGTGGTCAACGGCCAGAAGATGTGGACGAGCGGAGCCCACTACTCGCGCTGGGGGCTGCTGCTGACCCGCTCCGACCCCGGCGTCCCCAAGCACGCCGGGCTGACCTATCTGGTGATCGACATGCACCAGCCGGGGGTGACCGTCCGCCCACTCCGCCAGATGACCGGAGGCACCAACTTCACCGAGGTCTTCTTCGACGATGCTCGCGTGCCCGACGGGCAGCGCCTCGGGGAGCCGGGCGCCGGATGGACGGTGGCGATCACGACGCTGATGAACGAGCGCACCGCCATCGGTGCCGTCGGAGGCCTCGCCGGCGACGCAGCCGCAGCGGCGCTCCTCCGCCTGTTCGACGACCTCGAGTCCCTGGCCGGCACGAACCCGGCGCTGGATCCCTCGATCCGGGAGCGGCTCGTCGACGTGGCGATCCGAGGCCGGGTGCTGCGCTACCACTCGGAGCGGATCGTCTCGGCTCTCGCCGAAGGCCGGGTCCCGACCGCAGAGGGCTCGGTGGCCAAGCTGGCGTTGACCGACCTGCTGGCGCGGGTGGCGACGCTCGGCATCGACGCCCAGGGGGCGCTGGGCATGCTCGCCGGCGCCGACGCCATCGGCGATTGGGGCGACGCCTTCCTCGGGTACCCGGGACTGCGGGTGGCGGGCGGCACCGACGAGATCATGCGCAACGTCATCGGCGAGCGGGTCCTCGGGCTGCCCCGGGAGCCGAGCGTCGACAAGGACGTCCCGTTCCGCGAGCTGCGCCGCCGGCCGCCTTCGTAGCCGCATCCCGCCGCGCGGCGAGTTGGACTGCCTCCGGGCCGCGGCTAGCCTCGCCGCCGGTGCCCCCACACGGCACCCCACCACGCGGGCTCCGTTGCCCCCCTACGGGGCCCGCACCCACCCGGATCGGCCCGCCGCACCCCCCGCAGCGGGCCGATCCGCGTCACGAAGGGCCCCGAGCCGGCCGGCTGCGATAATCGCCCGGTCATGCGCCTCAGACTGCTCCGGCCCCGGGACCTCGCCATCGCGCTGCGCGACCTGGCGCGTCGCAAGCCGCGCGAGGCCGAGGACTACCTCGACGCCCACCAGGAGCAGTGGGACTCGCTGGTCGCCGCCGATCCCCAGGACGCGGCCGACATCCTCGAAGCGATCGACGAAGAAGCCGCCGCCGAGCTCGTCGCTGCGCTCGACCACGAGCGGGCCGCGGAGGTCATCGAGGAGATGCACCACGAGGCCGCCGCCGACGTGTTGGAGGAGCTCGAGCCGATCGCGGCGGCGGCGCTGATCGCGGCACTCCCGGCCGACGAGGCCGCCGACATCATCGATCAGCTCGAGCCCGACACCCGGGCTGCCGTGCTCGGCCACCTCCCCGAGGACGCCGCCGGGGAGATCCTCGACCTGCTCGCCTATCCGGCGGACTCGGCCGGGGGCCTGATGACCACCGAGGTGGCCACCCTGCCGGGCGGCATCACCGCCGGGGAGGCGATCGAGGCGCTGCGACGGCTCCACGAGCACCTGGAGGACCTGTCCTACGTGTACGTGGTCGACGAGGGCGACAGGCTGATCGGCGTCGTGTCCTTCCGAGAGCTCGTGTTCGCCCGGCCCGGCGTGGCGCTCGACGAGGTGATGGTCTCGAATCCGGTCGCCGTCCGGCTGGAGACCGACCGCGAGGAAGTCGCCGACCTCATCCAGCGGTACTCGTTCTTCGCGGTGCCGGTGGTCGATCACCTCGGCGTCCTCGTCGGCATGGTCACCGTGGACGAAGCCCTCGAGGCCGTGCAGCGTGAGGCGACCGAGGACATCGCGGCCATGGTCGGCGTCGGCCCGGAAGAGACCATCTACACACCCTTCGCGCGCTCGGTGCGCAGCCGCCTGCCGTGGACTGCCGTCAACCTCGGCACCGCGTTCCTGGTGGCCCTGGTCGTCAGCCAGTTCGAGGCCACGATCGACCGGCTCACCGTGCTGGCCGCCTACATGCCGGTGGTCGCCTCGGTCGGCGGCAACAGCGGGGCGCAGAGCCAGGCGGTGGTGATCCGCGAGATGGCCGTGGACGGCATCCCCCAGGTCTGGGTCAGGCGCGTGCTAGCGCGGTCCGCTCTGATCGGGCTCGCCAACGGGCTCGCCATCGGGGCGCTCTCCGGGGCGATCGCGGCGCTGTTCACCCACGACGCGAGGATCGGTGCGGTGATCGCGATCGCAGCACTCACCAACCTGCTCGTCGCCAACCTGGCCGGATCGGCCATCCCGATCGTCCTCGACCGCCTCGGCCAGGACCCGGCGCTCGCCTCGAACATCTTCATGACGATGATCACCGACCTGGTCGGCTTCGGCGGGTTCCTCGGGATCGCCACCCTGCTGCTGTAGCGCCCCGCTCAGCGGCCTTCCAGGTACTCCTCGAAGGAGATCCCCTCCATCCACGGTTGGAAGTGGACGGCCCGGAATCGTTCCTGCACCTCCCGGAAGGCTTCCGGCGTCGGGTCGAGCTCGAGGCCTCGCCTGGCGAGGGCGAGCGCCGGCCGCCATCCGGCGCTGCCGAGGACCTCGTCGACGCCGTTTCGCCAGTCCGGCAGCCGGCTCGGGTCCCGCCCTGCCCAGTAGCGGGCCAGCCGCTTGGCGCGGCGCGCCGCGGTCCGGATGCTCTTGGCGATCACCGGGTCGACTGGCGGCTCGAGCCCCGCCCCGATCTCGTCGAGCCACGAGGCGAGCCACGCATCATCGACCACGGACGGTTCCTCCACGGCACGCCGGTAGAGCTCGTCGACGGCGGCCGGCAGGCTTGCCGCGGGGCTCACCGGCGGGGGTCGTGCCCGATCTCGGCGGCGACGAGATCGAGGAAGGCTTCGAGCAAGGCCGGCCCGACGGGTCCCTGCGGCACCTCTCGCCCGTCGATCTCCCCGATGGGGGTCACCTGCCGGGTGGTGCTGAGTGCCAGCACCTCGTCGGCTGCGAGCACCCTGTCGAGGCCGAAGGCTCCTTCTGCGACGGGGATGCCGAGGGTGGCCGCCGCCTCGATGGTGGCCGCCCTCGTGATCGACGGGAGGATGCCCAGGTCGAGCCCGGGCGTCTCGAGCGTACCGCCGGTCATCCAGGCGACCCCGAATGTGGGACCTTCGATGACCCACCCCTCGTCGCACATCAGCAGGGCGTCGTCGTACCCGGCACGCCGGGCTGCATCCGACGAGGCCATGTTGGGCGCGTACGAGAGCCACTTGACTGCGGCCAGGGGACCGTCGGAGCGCCCGGGGTGCCAGGGAGCCGCCATCGACATGACGCGCAACGGCACCGGCACTTCGGGCAACAGCTCCCACATCACCACGCTGCGTGGAGGTGCGTCGGCGAGCGGATCACGGCCCCCGGCGGTGAGGATCACCCGAACCTGACAGTCCCCGCCTGCCGTAGCCGCCCGCTCCACCGAATCGGCGATCATGCTCCGATCGGGACGCTGCATCGCCAGTGCGGCGGCGCTGCGTTCCAGCCGGTCGAGGTGCGCCTCGGCCCGGAACGGGCGCCCGTGGTAGGAGCGGATCACCTCGAAGCACCCGAAGCCGCGCTGCAGCCCCCAGTCGAACACCGAGACGACGGCCTCGGAGTCGCCGACGGGGGCACCGTCGATGAAGACGCGCATGTCGGCGAAGCCTAGTGACCGGACCCCTAGCCTTCTCCCATGGCCTCCTTCGCCGACCGCGCCGGAGTGGACGAGCACACCCGGGCCGCCCTCGCCGCTGCGGGTTGGCTCGCCGGGGGCGACCCGGTGCCCGAGGCCGAGGCGCTGGTCGCCGAGGTCCTGCGGGGCCCCGACCCCGAGGGCGCGCTGCGGAGGATCGGCCTCCTCCTCGAGTCCGACCCGGAACTCGGGACCGCCGCGCTCGCAGACCCGGCCCTCGGCGGGGCGATCGTGGCGGTGGCGGGCGCCAGCCGCGCACTCTCGTCGCTGGCTGCGAGCCGGCCCGGTGCTCTGCGGGCAGCCGCCCTGCCGGATCTGCCCGAGGTCGAGGTGCCGAGTGAACGCACGTCGTTGCGCAGGTCGGTTGCGGGCGGGCTGCTGGGCATCGCCGTCCACGACCTGACCTGGCGGCTCGATATGCCGCGTGTGGGCGCCGCGTTGGCCGACCTCGCCGACGCGGCGGGCCGTGCCGCGCTGCGCATCGCCCGCGCCGAATCGGGCCTCGATCCGAACGGCCGCGGATTCGTGGTCGTGGCCATGGGCAAGTGGGGCGGCCGGGAACTCAACTACGCGTCCGACATCGACGTCCTGTTCGTGCACGACGACTCGATCCAGGCCGAGCGCGCCCGGGCCGTCGCCTCCGGCTTCATGGACGTGCTGGCCGGCGGTGCAGAGCCCGAGTTCGGCTACCGCGTCGACGCCGACCTGCGCCCGGAGGGTCGTTCCGGTCCCCTCGCCAGGAGCCTCGGGTCGTATCGCACCTACTGGGAGCGCTGGGCCGAGCCGTGGGAGCTGCAGGCGCTCATCAAGGCGCGTCCCGTCGCCGGCGATCCGGCCCTCGGCGCGGAGTTCGCCGCCGCCGCCGACCGAGTGGTGTTCCCGGAGCGCCTCCCCGAGGAGGCGATCCGGACGGTGCGCGACATGAAGCGGCGTACCGAAGCTCTCGCCGAGCGCGCCGATGGGGCCGTGGAGATCAAGCGCGGCGTGGGCGGCATCCGCGACATCGAGTTCTCCGTCCAGTTGCTGCAGCTGGTCCACGGGCGATCCGATCCGGACCTGCGGCTCGGGGGGACGCTGGAGGCCATGGAAGCCCTCGGCGCCTTCGGGTACGTGCGGGCCGACGACGTGCAGTCCCTGGATGCGGCCTACCGGTGGCTGCGCGACACCGAGCACCGGCTGCAGCTGTTCGATCTCCGCCGGGTGCACGAGATCCCGGCGAAGCGAGCCGAGCGGGAGCGGGTCGCCAAGGCGATGGGCTATCGAGACCGGCCGGGGGACACCGCCCTGGATCAGTTCGAGCGCGTCCTGGTCGAGCACCGGGCGACGGTGCGCACCATCCACGAGCGGCTGTTCTACCGCCCGCTCCTCGAGGTGTTCGCAGCGGCACCGGCCGGAAGGCTGACCGAGGAGGAAGCAGCCAGGCGCTTGTCGGCGCTGGGGTTCCGAGATGTCGGAGCGGCCCGGCTCGCGTTCGAGGATCTCACCGCGGGCCTGTCGAGGCGCAGCCGCCTCATGCAGCAGCTCCTGCCGCTGATGCTCGACTGGCTCTCCGAGTCTCCCGACCCCGACCTCGGGCTCGCCCAGTTGCGGCTCCTGGTGGGAGGCGCCGACGATCACCCGGCACTGGTCGCGTCGCTGCGCGACAACCCGGTGGCCGCCGAACGCCTGTGCACGATCCTGGGCACCAGCCGCCTCCTCGGCAGGCTGCTCGACAGGATCCCCCCGTTCCTCCACGTCCTGGGGAACGACGAAGCCCTGTGCGACTTCCCGGCGCATGCCGCGTCGCTCGCCGAGGCATCCCGGCGGATCGCCGTGCGCTCGCACGCCGAGACCTCCTCCGCGGTGCGCTCGTTCATGGCGACCCGCCTCCTGTGGGTCGCCTCATTGGATCTCGTCGGCGACGCGGATGCGGCTCGCGTGGGAGAGCTCCTGGCAGACACCGCGGACGCGGTGGTCGGCGCGGTGCTCGACACGGCCATCGCTGCGGCCCGCAGGAGGGGCATCGACCCGCCGCCGCTGGCGGTCGTGGCGATGGGCAAGTGGGGCGGGCGGGAGCTCAACTATGCCTCGGATCTCGACGCCGTGGTGGTGCACGATCCGGCCGGGCGCGACCCGGCCTCTGCGTCGGCCGCTGCGGAGGAAGTGGTCGCCGATGTCTTGGCGGCCTTCGAGGCGGCCACCTCGCCGGGTCCTTCGTTCCGCCTCGATCTGAATCTGCGGCCGGAAGGCAAGGCCGGGCCCCTGTCCCGGCCGCTGCACGCCTACCGCAGCTACTGGGACCGCTGGGCCGGCGTCTGGGAGGTGCAGGCACTGCTCAGGGCGCGCCCGGCCGCCGGCGACGCCGCTCTCGGAGCGGGCTTCCTCGCCGCCGCAGAGCCCGTGGTCTATCGGGGCGACCCGGACGGGTCGCGGGCCGCTGCGGTGCGACACATGAAGGCCCGGATCGAAGCCGAGCGCATCCCGCCTCACGAGGATCCGGACTTCCACCTGAAGTTGGGCCGGGGAGGCATGTCCGACGTGGAGTGGACGGTCCAGCTGCTGCAGCTCCGCCACGGCGGGGAACACCCGGAGGTCCGCACTCCGAGCACGCTCGCCGGCCTCGCAGCCCTGGAGGCCTCCGATCTCCTGGACTCGCCCGACGCCGCCGCGCTCGATGCCTCGTACCGCTTCTGTGCCCGGGTCCGCAATCGCCTCTACCTGCAGGCGGGCCGGCAGGTGGACTCGCTGCCGGTGGATCCGGCCGAAGCCACCCGGCTGGCACGCTCGCTCGGCTACGTGACCGACCCCCGCTCGTCGCTGCGCGAGGACTACCGGCGGATGACCAGGCGAGCGAGGCGGATCACCGAGCGCGTCTTCTACCGCGACTGACGTCGGCGGTACGATGGCGCCTTCCCGGTGTGGAGGTTCCGTGACGGACCGGCTGTCCAATGTGCGCGCCCTCGTCGGCTTGCGTGTCGACGAGGCGGTGGCGCTGCGGCGCGACCTCCACCGGTTCCCGGAGCTGGGCTGGCACGAGACGGCCACGACCGATCGGCTCGCCCGGTACCTGTCCGACCGGGGCCTGAAGCCGCGCCTGCGGCGCGGGTCGACTGGCCTGGTCGTCGACGTCGGCTCGGGCACCGGGCCCGTGGTGGCGTTCCGTGCCGACATCGATGCCCTCCCGATCGTGGAGTCCGCCGGGCACGACTACGCGTCACAGCGTCCCGGCGTGATGCACGCCTGCGGCCACGACGCCCATGCGGCGATCGCCGCAGGCACTGCCGCCGTCCTCGCCGAGATCCCCGATCTTCCCGGCACCGTCCGGTTCGTCTTCCAGCCCGCCGAGGAGCTCGTCCACGGGGGCGGGCGGGCGATGGCGTCGGAGGGTGCGCTCGGTGCGGCGTCCTGCATCCTGGCGTTCCACGTCGATCCGTCGCTGCCGCCGGGCGCCGTCGGCCTGCGGACCGGGCCGATCACGGGCGCCTCGGACCGTATCAGGGTCACCCTCGACGGCCCCGGGGGGCACACGTCCCGCCCCCACCAAACGGTGGATCTCGTCGCCGTCGCCGGACGCCTGGTGGTGGACCTTCCGGCGCATCTGCGGCGGATCACCGATCCGCGCCGGCCGATCGTGATGGTGTTCGGGACCATCCACGCCGACGGAGCGGAGAACGTGATCCCGGCCAGGGTGGAGATGGCGGGCACGGTGCGGCTCTTCGACCTGGATCTGTGGCGCGCTCTGCCGCCGGAGGTGGAGCGCCTCGTGCACGAGATCGTGTCCGTCTACGGGGCGGGGGCGAAGGTGGAGTACGAGCAGGGTGCACCGCCGGTGGTGAACGACCCCGAGGTGATCGATGCCGTGCAGCGCTCCGCCACGGCAGCGCTGGGCCCCGGCGCGATCAGCACCGCCGAGCAGAGCCTCGGGTCGGAGGACTTCTCGTGGTTCCTCGAGCACGTTCCCGGCGCGTTGGTGCGTCTCGGGGCGGCCTTGCCCGACCGGCGGGTGGATCTGCATTCTGCCGACTTCGACATCGACGAGCGGGCGGTGGGGACGGGCATGCTGGTCGGAGCCCTGTCCCTGGTGACGATGTTGGAGGACGCCGGCCGCTGATCAGACGAGGTCGACGCCGAGCGCTGCGGCCACGGCTCTGATCTCGCCCATGAGATCGGCGAAGTCCCGGGGCAGGATCGCCTGGGCCCCGTCGACGAGGGCGGTCTCGGGAGACGGGTGGACGTCGATCATCACCCCGTTGGACCGCACCGCCACCGCAGCCAGGGACAGGGGGGCCACCAGAGTGCTCCGGCCGCCCGAGTGCGACGGGTCGACGAGAACCGGCAGGTGGGAGAGGTGCCTCACCACCGGCACCGCGGAGATGTCGAGCGTGTTGCGAGTCTGGCTCTCGAAGGTTCGGATGCCGCGTTCGCACAGGATGATGTGGTGGTTGCCTTCCTTGTAGATGTACTCGGCGGCGTTGAGCCACTCCTCGACGGTTGCGGTGAACCCGCGTTTCAGCATGACCGGCTTGTCCTGGCGGCCCAGCTCGGCCAGCAGGGTGAAGTTGGCCATGTTCCGGGTGCCGATCCGGATGATGTCGGCGTACGAGGCCAGCAGTTCGACGTCGCGCGGGTCGACGACCTCGGCCACGAAGGG
>CAYXHU010000025.1:0-10743 GCA_964464675.1 uncultured Acidimicrobiia bacterium | reverse complement strand
GCCTGGTGCGCATCTCCGTCGGCGTCGAGCATCCCGACGACCTGGTGCTGGACATCGCCCAGGCCCTCCGGGAGGTGTGAACATCGGCGGGCGCGGGGTTACCGTCGCACCGTGCTGATCACCGCCTGCCAGCTGAGAGACGACCCGGCCGGCCTCGCCGAGGACTGGGACGGGCTCACCGAGCACTGCCTGGCCGCCGGCAGCGACGTCGTCGTCCTGCCGGAGATGCCGTTCGCGCAGTGGATGTGCGCCGAGCGTGAGTTCGATCTATCCCGGTGGGAGGCCGCGGTCGGCGCCCACGAATACTGGACGAAGCGCCTCGGCGACCTCGGAGCCTCCCTGGTGCTCGGCACTCGTGCGGTGACGCAAGACGGATCCCGTTACAACGAGGCGTTCGTCTGGACCCCCGACGAGGGAGCCGTCGGGGTGCATCGCAAGCGGTACCTCCCGGAGGAGGACGGCTTCTGGGAGGCCACCTGGTACGAGCCGGGCGACGGAATCTTCCCCACAGTGTCCGGCCCGTTCGGGATGATCGGGTTCCTGGTCTGCACCGAGCTGTGGTACCCGGAGATCGCCCGGGACTACGGCCGCGCCGGTGCGGTGCTCCTGGCCGCCCCCCGGGCCACCCCCCTCGAGAGCCGAGATCGATGGGTTGTGGCCGGCCGGGCCGCCGCTCTCGTCGGAGGCCTGTACTGCGTCTCGTCGAATCGAGTCGGTGCGTCGGCGGGGATCGAGTGGGCGGGCACCGGGTGGGTGATCGATCCGGACGGCGCCGTGCTCGGGCACACCACCGCACGGCGCCCCTTCGTGACCGTCGCCGTGGACCCGGACTCCGCCCGGGCCGCCCGGCACACCTACCCGCGCTACGTCCGCTGAGTACCACACACGCCCCGGTACCCTCGAACGCCATGCGGCGCACCATCATCCTGCTCGCAGCCGCGGCGCTCGTCGCGGCCGCCTGTTCCGACGACGCATCGACATCTGACCCCGCCGCCGACGCGACGGCCGGAACCATGACGAGCATCCCCGAAGCGCCGTCCACGACCGGGCCGGCGGGAACAGAAGGCTCCGCGGACACCACCTCGGCACCGCCGACCACCCCGTCTGCCGGCGGGCCGGGCACGACGTCCACCGTCGGCGACGTCGGCCCGCTCGACGACCTCTGGCTGGTGCTGACTCCGGTGGCGAACGGGTTCCGCCAGCCGGTCTTCCTCGACGCTCCGGCCGGGGACGACCGGCTCTTCGTGGTGGACCAGATCGGCACCGTGCACGTGATCGACGGAGACGAGCAGGCGGTGTTCCTGGACCTCACCGACCGGGTGGTGTCCGGAGGCGAACAGGGCCTGCTCGGGCTCGCCTTCCATCCGGCCTTCGCCGAGAACGGTCGCTTCTTCGTCCACTACACGGGGTCCGGCGGGGACACCGTCGTCGCCGAGTACCGGGTCGGCGACGATCCGAACCGCGCCGACCCGGAAACGGCCGCCACCATCTTCACGACCCGGCAGCCCGCCGGGAACCACAACGGGGGCATGCTCGCGTTCGGTCCCGACGGATACCTCTACGTCGCCCTCGGCGACGGCGGGGGCGCCGACGACCGCTACGGCAACGGCCAGGACCCGGCGACGCCCCTCGGTGCGATCCTCCGCCTCGACGTCGACGGCGCCGATCCCTACGCAATCCCGCCGGAGAATCCGTTCTCGGACGGCGGCGGAGCGCCGGAGGTCTGGGCGTGGGGCCTGCGCAACCCGTGGCGGTTCTCGTTCGACGGGGACCTCGTGTTCATCGGCGACGTCGGGCAGAACCAGTGGGAGGAGATCGACGTCGTCGATCACCGCAGCGGCGGCCCCAACTTCGGCTGGCCGGTCATGGAGGCCACCCATTGCTTCGCTGCGTCCGACTGTGACACCGCTGCGTTCGTGGCGCCGGTGTTCGAGTACGGGCACGACGAAGGCAACTGCTCGGTGACGGGAGGCTACGTGTACCGCGGTTCTGCCATCCCCGAGCTGAGCGGCGCCTACCTGTTCGGGGACTTCTGCAGCGGCACGGTGTGGTCGCTCTTCCTGGACGGCGAGGGGATCTACGGGGTGCAGGACTGGCCGGGGCTCCAGTCGCCCGGGCTCACGTCGTTCGGCACCGACGGGCTCGGGGAGCTCTACCTCATGACCACTGCCGGCACGGTCTTCCGGGTCGACCCCGGCACGTGAGCCCGCCTCCGCGTATCTTTGGGGCACGTGCTGCGGACCCCTCATGAAGGAGGCCCTATGTCGAGGCTCACGGCAGCACACCGAGTGCGCGAGCACCTGATCTCCCACGGGGTGGGATACGAGATCCACGAGCACCCCGAGGTGTACACGGCGCAGGAGTTGGCCGCCGCCGAGCACGTCCCCGGGCGGCGGGTCGCCAAACCGGTGATCCTCGCCGCAGACGACTCGCTCGTCATGGCGGTCCTGGCCGCTCCCGATCACATCAGCTTGACGAAGGCGCGCCAGGCGCTCGGGTGCGACGAGGTGCGGATCGCCGGGGAACTCGAGTTCGGGTCGGTGTTCTCCGACTGTGAGCTGGGTGCCGAACCGCCCTTCGGGTCCCTGTACGGGATGCCGACCTACGTCGACGAACGGCTGCTGTCCGCCGAGGAGATCCTCTTCAGCGGCGGGGATCACACCCATTCGATCAGGATCTCGACCGCCGACTTCCTGGATATGTCGGACGCCATCCGGGTGGACGTCGCCGCGGGGATCATCTGAGTCGGGGATGCTCGTCTCGGCCGGGAGGCCGGAGACACAGATGCAGCGTGCCGGGACCGGCCCGGCCGGCCCCGCCGTCCGGACGGCACGGTTCAGTCCGGGCGAGCGAGCGTGCCCGCCGGCCGGCAGGCATCGTCGTACTCGACCAGCGCGGGCACCCGGGTCTCGTCGGCACACGCCGGGCACCCGGGGTTGCGGCGCAGGCTCAGGGTCCGGAACTCCTCGGCAAGGGAGTCGTACGTGAGCAGCCTGCCGACGAGCGACTCGCCGATGCCGAGGAGCAGCTTGATCGTCTCCATCGCCTGCAGCGAGCCGATGATCCCCGGAAGCACGCCGAGCACGCCCGCTTCGGCACACGACGGGGCAAGCTCGGGCGGGGGCGGCTCGGGGAACAGGCACCGGTAGCAGGGGCCCCGGTAGGGGTCGAACACGGTGGCCTGGCCCTCGAACCGGAAGATCGACCCGTGGACCACGGGGATGCGCAGGTGCAACGAGGCGTCGTTCACGAGGTAGCGGGTCGGGAAGTTGTCGGCTCCGTCGACGACCACGTCGTAGCCGGACATCACGTCGAGGACGTTCGCCGCCGACAGCCGCTCGGCATAGGGCTCGACCGCGACGTCCGGGTTGAGGCCCCGGATGGTCTCGGCGGCAGAGGTCACCTTCAATCGCCCGACCCGGTCGAGGTTGTGGAGGATCTGGCGCTGCAGGTTGGTGGCGTCGACGGTGTCGTCGTCGACGATGCCGAGGGTTCCGACGCCTGCAGCCGCCAGGTAGAGCGCCGCCGGTGAGCCGAGCCCGCCCGCCCCCACGAGCAGGACCTTCGATGCGAGGAGTTGCCCCTGTCCCCGTTCCCCGACCTCGGGGAGCAGGAGATGCCGGCTGTAGCGGGCCCGCTGGTCACGCTGCAGCGTGGCCGGCACCTCCCACGGGCGGCCGTCCCGCTTCCACTGGGTGAACCCTCCCGACATGGAAGCGACGTTGGAATACCCCATCTGCTCGAGCGCCAGGGCGGCGAGCGCGGAACGTGCCCCGGCCGCGCAGTAGAGGACGATCTCGGCGGCCGGGTCGGGGGCGATCCTGGCGATGTTGCCTTCCAGCACACCGCGGGGCATGAGGTGGGCACCGGGGATGGCGCCCTGGTCGAACTCGTCGGCTTCCCGGACGTCGACGACGAGCGGGGGCAGGCCGCCGAGGCGGCCCTCCAGTTCGGCGGGGCTCACCTCGCGGATCATCGCTTGCACCCGGGCGACCAGTTGGGCGTAGCTGAGGGTCATGGTTCGGTCCTCGTCGGCGTCGGCGACGGTAGCGGGACGGCTACTAGAACGTCGTCCCGCCGAGCCGGGCCACATCCCCCCCCCGGAGCGGCACGAGGGATGTCGGCGCCCGCCGAGTCTCGACGGGCGTCATCGCCCTCCGGCGACGGCGGGGAGGATGACGATCTCGGCACCGTCGGGGACCGGCGTGTCCAGGCTCTGGAGGTAGCGCACGTTCTCCCCGTCCACGAACACGTTGACGAATCGTTTCAGGCTTCCGTCGGACTCGAGCAGCACCGAGCCGACGCCCGGATGGAGGCGGTCGAGCGACGACACCACCTCGGCGACCGTGGCGCCTTCGGCGGTGACCACCGCGTTCCCGTCCGTGTAGGGCCGCAGCACCGTCGGTATCCGTATCTGCACGCTCACGGCGTGCCTCCCAGAACGAGCGGCTCCTCGGTGATGGTCCCCTCCCGGATCCAGTACGCCCGGACATCGGGGTCGTCGGGGTCCTCGAGGCTCACCAGCACGTAGAGCCATTCGGGTTCGAGGGCCCGGGCCACGTCGGTACGGGAGGGGTGGGCCGGGCTGTGCGTGTGGGAGTGGAACACGCCGCCGAGAGCCCACCCGTTGCGCTCGGCATGGACCATGGCGCGCAGGTGTTCGGTGGCATCGACCGTGTAGGAGACCGGCGACTGCTCCACGTTCGTGCAGCAGTAGGCCATCCGCAGTGCGCCTGCTCCATCCACGGCCAGGAGCCCGCACGCCTCGTTGGGATAGCAGAAGCGGGCGTGTGCCACCACGGCGGCCCGGATGTCGCGGTGGAGTTCCACGGGCGCGGACGGTACCCGGAGCCGGGGCCTACCTGCGCCGCACCGCGCCGCTAGCCTGGCCGACCATGACCGGCTTCAAGGACCGCCTCCCAGCCACCGACCGCACCGCCACGCTCCGCAACTCCGCCGGAGACGCAGTCTTCGAGCTCGACGTGCTCTACGCCGCCGCTGCGACGGCGCTCGTCGTCATGAAGGCTCCCCGGTTGGTGGCAGCCGCCGCCGTCGGAGCGCTGATGCGGGGCATGTCCATCACCATCGACTTGCAGGCGGCACCACCGGCGGAGGGCTGAGCCGCCGCACTCCGGGTCGCCGCCTACGGGCCGCGGCCGTCCGGCGGGTGAGGCGAGCCTCCGGGCTCGCCCCTTCCCTACGCGCCGATCAGCGTGGTGACGAGGAAGCCGGCCAGGGCGGCGAGGCCGACGAACCCGCCCGAGCGGTGCAGCGCCTCGGGCATCATGGTCTGGGTGATCACGGTGAGCATGGCCCCGGCCGCGAGCCCTTCGACGACGGAGAAGGCCTCCACCGGTGCCTGTTGGAACACCACGCTGCCGACCCCGGCGCCGAGGCCGGTGACCAGGATCACCGTTCCCCACAGGGCGCCGACGATGCGCCACCGGTAGGCCTGCTCTCGCATGCCGACCGAGCTGGCCAGGCTCTCCGGGTAATTGGAGAGGAAGATGCCGACGATGAAGGAGACGCGCAGGGCTCCGGCGGTGGCGCCGATGACCAGCGACTCCGGGATGCCGTCGAGCAGCAACCCCAGCCAGATCGCGATCGGTGCCCCACCGGCGGCCGCCCTCGAGGCGACCTCCGGCAGCCCGCCGCGCCGCACCGCGGCCTGCGCCCGGCGGCGCAGCGACGCGACTTCCTCCGGCTCGAGCCCCTGATCACGCTCCAGGTACCTGGTGACGTCTTCGCCGCCCAGGAACGAGGCGACGGCGGTGCGGAGCGCCGGCTCGGCGCGCATCAGCTCGTCGAGGTCGGATCGCCGCAGCACCCACACCTCGCTCGGGTTCTGGGAGATGGCGGTGGAGGTGCGCCGCATCCCGGTGAAGAACGACAGCACGCCGAACTCGTCCCCGGGTTGCAGCAGAATGCCGACGTCGGACTCTCCGGTGGCGTCCACCAGGGCGACGTCCCCGTCGGCGACGAGGTACATGCGCTCGGCAGCCTCACCGGGCCGGAAGAACACGTACCCGCCGTCGTGCTCCTCACGGAACAGCAGCCGGGCGACCCTGCTCAGCACCGTCGGCGCGAGCCCGCGGAAGGGCTCGAACTCGGCGAGGTGGTCGGTGACGCGGGCCGTGGGAGGCGAGGGGGCGATCTCGACGAGCTGCGGCAGCCGCTCGATCCCGTCGAGATCGACCGTCCTCATCCACGACTCGATGTGGTCCTCCTCGATCTCGGGGTGGTGGGCACGGACGTACCCGATGAGGTCGTCGCTGCCGACGCGGGCCCTCAGGCGAGCGGCGAACTCCGGGCAGTTCGGCAGGACGCTGCGGAGGCGGTTGCGGCCCAGCCGCAGCACCTCGGCGTCGGTGACGGCGGTCGCCGTCGATCGGTGGCGGGTCCCGCTCACGAAGGCCAGGTGCCCGAAGGCGTGGAACGGGCGCAACTGCACGGTCTCGCCCGGGGTGGTGAGTGCGATCTGGCCGTCGGCGAGCACGTTGAGGTGGTCGCAGGAGTCCCCCTCCCGGTACAGCGTCTCGCCGGCGTCGAGGCGCTCGGGACGGAACGCCCGGGCGATCGCATCGAGCTCCCGGTCGGGCAGACCGTCGAAGATGTCGATCCGCTCCAGGTCGTCGAGGATCTCGCGGATGCGCCGCTGCTCCCGATCGCGCAGGAAGGTGATCGAGGTGGAGGCCTTGCGCAGGAATCCGCCCCGGGCGTTGACGATGCGGTTCAGGCCCTCGAAGGCGAGCCCGCCGGCGATCGCTCCCCCTGCGAGCCAGCTGAGCTCGCCGGCTTCTGCGGAGGGGGCCACGATGTCGATGGTCACGGCCGACAGCAGCGCCCCGGCGCCGAAGGCGGTCAGCAGACCGAGGACGAAGTTCGTGGGCTTCCAGACCCGGGCGGTGAGCGCCCCCAACCCCAGGGAGGATGCCGAGATCACACCGAGGACGAAGGCTCCCAGGACTTCCGTCACGTCTTCATGCTCGCACGTCGCCGACGCGGTGGCCGCCGACCGGGCCGGGCCGATGAGTCCGCCGTGCCCCGCCGCTGGGGCGGCGATCGCCTCACCTGCCGGCCGACGGCTCCCGCTCGGCGAGCAACGCGGCGACGAACAGCGTCTGGGCTCCCAGGGCGAACACGCCGGCGGCGGCGAGGCCGATCTCCGCGTCGATCGCCACCGCCACCGGGATGATCGCCCCGATCACCCAGGCCAGCTGGAACAGGGTCTCCGCCCTCGTGAACGCCGATCCCCGCCGGTCGGCGTGCACCCTGCTCTGCAGCAGCCCGTCGAAGGCGAACTTCGCCGTACCCCAGGCGAGCCCTGCCGCCGCCGCCAGGGCTGCGGCGGCGCCGAGACCGAAGAACTGCCCCGCGATGAAGGCCGCGGCCGCCTCGACGGCCAGGGCGGCAACGACCATGGGCTCCTCGCTGAGCCGGCGTTCCAGGAACGGAGAGATGAACGAAGCGAGGCCGTAGCCGGCGCCGCCCGCGGCGATCAGGGCCCCGAAGTCGAGCGCACCGGCCTCGGCGCCCCTGAACTCGAACGCGAGCAAGGCGAGCAGGAAGCCGTTGAGCAGCCTCACCCCGGCCGTCGCCCAGCGGGAGATCCTCAGCACCCTGGGTGGCGGATGCTTGACGACGGGGTAGTCGCGCCGCACCGACTCCGGCTCACCCGTGTCCACCACCGCTTCACGCGGATCGGGGAGGCCCAGACCGGTGAACGCCGCCAGACCGAAGAACAGGACGGCCACGACCAGGGCCACGGCCGGATCGAGCATGGCGGCCAGCGCACCCAGGGGGAGCACGACGGCGCCGGCGTAGATCCCGATACGGGCCAGCAGCGCATTGGCGGAGACGAGCTGCGTCGGTTCGGGCAGGGCCACCGGCAGGAGGGCGCTCTTGCTGATCCCGAACAGACGAGAGAACACCAGCATCGCGAACGCCAGCGGGAACAGCCACAGCGTGTTGAGCCCGGCGGTGATCATGACGATCGCGGTCAGCGCCCTGAGGACCGACGCCACCGTGAGGGTCCCCCGGTACGCCCCGGGGAACCGGGAGAAGAGGGCCCCGAGCACCGGGGCGACGATCGCGAACGGCGCGAGTGTCAGGGCCAGGTACAAGGCCACCTTGCCGCGCGCCTCCGCGGTCGGAACGTCGAAGAAGAGCGTCCCGGCGAGGCCCACCGCCACCAGCGTGTCCCCGGCCACGTTGGCTGCCCAGGCGACCGAGAGCTGCTTGAAGGCCGGGCCGTTGCGCCCGAACAGCGCCTCCACCCGGCGACGGGCGAACCGGGCGGTCCGCCTGCCCAGACCGGGCCGCGCCGGCGGCGAGGCCCCGCGCCGGTACGGGCCCGCCGGCGGCCGGGCATCTTCCCGGCCGGGGTACGCCGTCGCCGGCGGCCGGGCATCCTCCCGCCCGGGGTACGGCTCGGAGCCGGCGGGCCGGTAGAGGTCCCCGTAGCGATCTTCGGTCACGGATCAGACGGTAGCGCCGGGGGCCGTGACGGGGCAGGCCTCCCGCACAGAGCAGGAGGGGTCAGAGAACGTTCGAGGCCAGCTCGGCGAGCGGGCTGCGCACCGTGCGCTCCAGCGTCACGTGGGCGAACAGCGGCGAGCCCTTGAGCTTCTCGATGAGGGCCGCGGCGCCGCCGAACGGCGACACGTAGGGATTGTCCACCTGGGTGAAGTCGCCGCAGAAGACCACCTTGGCGTCGGGACCGATGCGGGTGAGGATCACCTTCAACGTCGGCAGCTCCAGGTTCTGTGCCTCGTCGATGATGACGAACTCCCCGGTGATGCTCCGGCCCCTCAGGTACGTGATCGCAGCCATCTCGAGCGCATCCCGGTCTACGAGCTCCTCCAGCACCTCACGAGCCGATGAAGCGCCGCCGGAGCCGAACAGGGCGTACAAGTTGTCGTAGACGGCGGCCATCCAGGGAGCCAGCTTCTCGTCGAGATCGCCGGGCAGGAAGCCGACCTCCTGGCGGCCGACGGCGACGAGGGGCCGGTACACCGAGACCTTCCGGTACCGGTTCGCCTCCAGGACCTGCTCCAGCCCCGCCGCCAGGGCGAGGAAGGTCTTGCCCGTGCCGGGCGGGCCCATGAGCGACACCGCCGGGACGTCCGGGTTCAGCAGCATGTCGAGCGCAAAGGCCTGACGCAGATTCTTGGTCTCGACGCCGAACGCCCGGCGGGTGCCCGGGACCCGCACCACGACGGGGTCCGGCTCGGTGGCTACCACCTGGCCGACGGCCGAGTGCGAGCCCGAGCCGCGCAGCACCACGTACTGGTTCACCACCAGCTCGGCGCCCGCGATCGTCGCCTTGCCGCCCTGGAAGAGCCCGTCGATGAGATGGTCGCCGACCGCGAGCTCGGCCACACCCGAGTAGGACTCGTCGACGGCGACGGTGTCGGCCCGGTAGTCCTGCACCGTCACGCCGAGCTGGGCGCCCTTGATCCGCAGCGCGGCGTCCTTGGTGACCAGCACCGTGGGCACGCCGGCGTCGTCGAGGTTCAGACACGTCGACAGCAGCCGGTGATCCGGGGTCCGGGGGTCGAGGACGTCGGGAAGACGGGCACTCGACACCATGTTCGGCTCGATGCGCAGCGTCCCGCCCGAGGGGAGGGGCACGGACTCGCGCATCCCGCCCGGCCGGGACGCTCCGGCCTCCTCGAGCAGGCGGATCGCCCGCCTGGCGTTCGCGCCCACCTCGTCCATCCGGGTCTTCTGCCGGTCGAGCTCTTCGACGACGACGAGGGGGAGGACGACGTGGTGCTCCTCGAAACGAAACAGCGCACCCGGGTCGGCGAGCAGCACGCAGGTGTCCACCACGAACGTCTGCCGGATGCCGGAGTGGTCCACCACGTCGGGCTCCAGCCTCCCCGGAACCGGAGCGAAAAGCAAGGACCCCGGCGAGCGGCTCAGCTCCGGCCCGGGTACCGTGTTCTTCCGGAGGAGGGCACATGCGGGTCGCCGTCGTCGGAGCAGGTTCGTGGGGCACGACGATCGCCGCGATGGCGGCCCGCCGGGCGGAGACCATCCTCTGGGCGCGCCGCCCCGAACTGGCGAGCCTGATCGCCGATCGTCACGAGAATCCCGACTACCTGCCGGGGGTCGCTCTCCCGTCGGTGCTCGAGGCAACCGCAGATCTGGAGGCGGCGCTCTCCGGGGCCGACGTCGTCGTCATGGGCGTGCCTTCCCACGGCTTCCGGCAGATCCTCCAGGCCGGGGCCGCGCACATCCGCCCGGGCGTGCCCGTCGTCAGCCTCGCCAAGGGCATCGAAGCCGACACGCTGCTCCGGATGACCGAGGTCGCGCTCGAGGTGCTCGATGCACCGCCGCACCGGGTGGGCGTGCTCACCGGACCGAACCTGTCGGCGGAGGTGATCGCGGGGCAGCCCACCGCATCGGTGGTCGCCATCCACGACGAGTGGGAGGCCGAACGCCTGCAGGGCCTGTTCATGGGCCCGACGTTCCGGGTCTACACGAACCCGGACGTGGTCGGCTGCGAGTCGGCCGGGGCCCTCAAGAACGTCATGGCGATCGCCGCGGGCATGGCCGCCGGACTCGGATACGGCGACAACTCGCTCGCCGCGCTCGTCACGCGGGCGCTCGCCGAGCTCACCCGCCTCGGCGTCGCCATGGGAGGCCGGCCGCCCACCTATGCCGGGCTCGCCGGGATGGGCGACCTCGTCGCCACGTGCATCAGCTCCAAGAGCCGCAACCGCAGCGTCGGCCGCG
>CAYXHU010000024.1:0-10804 GCA_964464675.1 uncultured Acidimicrobiia bacterium | reverse complement strand
GCTCATGCCCGGTGATCTCGTGCTCATCCGCGACCACATCAACCTCGCCGCCCGGAATCCCCTGGTGGGCCGCAACGACGATCGACTGGGACCACGGTTCCCGGACATGTCCACGGTGTATCCGGCGGAGCTTCGGGACCTCGCCCGACGGATCGGCCACCGGGTCGGCGTGGAGCTGCGCGAAGGGGTGTACGCCTGGTTCCTGGGACCGTCCTACGAGACGCCCGCCGAGGTGCAGATGGCCAAGGCCCTCGGCGCCGACCTGGTCGGCATGTCCACGGTCCCCGAGGCGATCGCGGCGCGCCACATGGGCGCCCGCGTCTTGGGGATCTCGCTCGTCACCAACCTCGCCGCCGGGATCTCCCCGACACCGCTGAGCCACGAGGAAGTCACCGAGACGGCCGCGGCGGCACGAGGGCGCTTCACTGCGCTGCTCGACGGTCTGCTCCCGGAGCTGACCCGCTGAACGCCCTGCTCGGCTCCGGCGGTGCGTAGCATGGCCGTCGTCCGTCCGGATAGGAGTGCTATGAAGATCGCGGTCTGCGTCAAGCAGATACCGGATCCGGCCACGCCATACGAGCTGGATCCGGAGACCAACTTCGTCGCCCGGCCCAACGACCAGGTGCTCGACGACACCGACAGGTACGGCGTCGAGGTCGCCCTGCAGCTCGCCGAGGCGACTGAGGGCACCGTCACCCTCGTGTCGATGAGCCCGGCGGGGAATCTGCAGGGCATCCGCCAAGCCTTGGCGATGGGAGCCGACAAGGCGATCGTCGTGAACGACCCGGCCTTGCGCGGCTCCGGCGCGCTGGTGACCGCCAAGGTCCTCGCGGCGGCGATCGCTCGCGAAGAGCCGGATCTCGTCATCGCCGGAACCGAGTCGACCGACGGCTATACGGGCATCGTGCCCCAGCAACTCGCCGAGCTCCTCGGAATGCCGTCGCTCACCTTCGCCCGCAAGGTCGAGCTGGCAGGCGACGTGGTGCACATCGAACGCCAGACGTCGGGAGGCTACGACGTCGTCGAGGCACCGCTCCCTGCGCTCGTGTCGGTCACCTCGGGCGTGGTCGAGCCCAGGTACCCGACCTTCAAGGGGATCATGCAGGCGAAGTCGAAGCCGATCGAGCAGCCCACCGCTGCAGACCTCGGGTTCGCCGCCGACGCCGTCGGGCCGATAGATCAGACGATCGCCGCGGTCCGCCCCGCCCCGGAACGCTCCGGAGGGCGTGTCGTCCACGACGAGGGCGAAGCGCATCTCGAGATCGTGAAGCTCCTCGAACAGGTGAAGGTGATCTGAATGAGGACCTGGGTATTCGCAGAAGAGATCGAGGGTGCCCCGGGACCCTTGGCCCTCGAGATGCTCACCAAGGCCCGATCCTTCTCGGACGACGTGGCCGCGGTGTATCTGGGGGTCGGCTCCGAGGAGGCGTTCGCGGCCCTGGGAGCCCACGGGGCATCGACCGTGTACCACCTCACCCCGGGAGACGCTCTGCCGGCGGCACCCGCCGCTGCAGCCATCGCCGGGCTCGTCGCCGAGCACGGCCCCGACGCCGTGCTGTTCGGCCTCACGGTCACCGAACGCGACGTGGTGGGACGGCTCAGCGCCCGGCTCGACAAGCCGGTGCTCTCCAACGCCGTCGACATCGTCGTCGACGGGGACGGCCTGCGCGTCGTCAACGAGATCCTCGGCGGGGCAACGCTGGTCGAGGCTTCGTTCACCGGACCGGGGCCGTTCCTCGTGGTGGTCCGGCCCAAGTCGTTCGTGGCCGAACCCGGTGACCCGGCTACGCCCGAGGTGATCCCCGTCGCCCTGCCGGACGTCGGGCACGCCGGGGCGGGAACCATCCTGGAAGTCCACACCGAGACCTCGGAGGGGCCCAAGCTCGACGAGGCTCCGGTGGTCGTCGCCGCCGGGCGAGGGCTCGGCAGCGCCGACAAGATGGCGATGGTCGACGACCTCGCAGGAGCGCTCGGTGCGGCGATCGGGGCCACCCGGGCCGTCGTGGACGCAGGGTGGGTGCCCTTCTCACTGCAGATCGGACAGACCGGAGCGACGGTGCGGCCCGACCTGTACATCGCCCTCGGGGTGAGCGGGGCCATGCAGCACCTGGTCGGGATGAAGGACTCCGGCACGATCGTCGCGATCAACAAGGACGAAGAGGCTCCGATCTTCGCGGTGGCCGACCTGGGCATCATCGGCGACGTGCACAAGGTCGTGCCCAAGCTCATCGAGGCGCTCAAGGCACGCTCGTAGCCGCAGCACCACGGTCGCGCGCGGGGTGGCCCACCTCGGGGTGGGCCACCTCGCCAGGAGGAAGGTTCTGCTCAGCGAGTCCGGGTCGGGTCGAGGCGGGACCGCGCCTCGGTGATCAGGTCTGCCGGCACGGGCTCGGGGAGGAAGGCGACCAGCAGCATGGCCAGCGCAGCGAGGCCTGCCGCCAGCCACCAGGCTCCTCTGAACCCGACGACGACGGCCAGCACCGCGCCGTACACGCTGAGGATGAGAGCGGCCCAGGCGATCCGGAGCATCACCCGGTAGCCGGTGGTCACCTTCCAGTCGCGGGCAGCGGGGTGGGTGGTCGTCGTCACACCGTCCTATCGGAGGGTCGCGACCGCTCCTTGACGGGTTCTAGAGACGGAACCCGTGGGGCAGCAGATCCTCGAGGACGTGCTCGATCGGGCCCGACGGACCGTCGAGGATCACTCGCCTCACCCCGAACTCGTGCATGATCTGACGGCAGTTGCCGCACGGATAACCCGGCTCGGTCGCGTCGAGGCACGAGACGGCGACGACCTCGATCTCTCTCACGCCGGACGCCACGGCGGCGGCCACGGCGGCCGCTTCCGCGCACGTGGTCGCCGGGAAGGCGCTGTTCTCCACGTTCACGCCGACGTGAATCGTCCCTCCGGCGCCCACCGCGACCGCCCCAACACGGAACTCCGAGAACGGAGCGTAGGCACGCTCGGCGGCCGATCTCGCCAAGGCGATGAGTTCTTCGTTGTTCACGGCTCCTCCAAGAGAGCATCGACGAACGCCTCCGGCACGAAGGGCACGAGGTCCTCGAGCCGCTCGCCCACCCCGATGAACTTCACGGGTATCCCGAGCTCCGACTCCACGGCCACAGCGACCCCACCCCGGGCGGTCCCATCGAGCTTGGTGACGATGGCGCCGGTCACGCCCACGGCCTCGGTGAAGGCGTGCGCCTGGGCGATGCCGTTCTGGCCGGTGGTCCCGTCCAGGACCAGGAGCACCTCGTCCACCTCCCCGGCCTCTCGCCGGAGCACCCTGATGACCTTCCCGAGCTCCGCCATCAGGTTCGCCTTGGAGTGCAGCCGTCCGGCCGTGTCGACGATCACCGCTCCTTTGCCTCGGGCCCTGGCGGCTGCGAGGGCATCGAAAGCCACGGCAGCCGGGTCGGCGCCCTGCTGCCCGGCCACGACGGCGAGGCCGAGCCGAGCCGCCCAGGTGGAGAGCTGCTCCGTGGCCGCGGCCCGAAACGTGTCGGCCGCCCCGAGCAGCGTCGGGCGCCCCCGGCGTTCGAGCATCGCGGCGAGTTTGGCAATCGACGTGGTCTTCCCCGAACCGTTCACGCCGACGACCACGATGACCGCAGGTTCGCCCGCGAGCCGAAGTGACCGATCCCGCTCGGCGAACACTCCGACGAGCTCGTCGCGGAGCACTGCACGCGCCTCGGCCGAATCCTGAGGCGATCTCGCCCTGACACGGGCGACGATCCCGGTCGCGGCCGTGACCCCGACGTCGGCGGCCACCAGGGCCTCCTCCATCTCGATCCACGTCTGCTCGTCCACGCCGCGGCGCAGCAGCCCGCCGAGTCGGGCCGCGAGGGCGAGGCGCGTCGGCGCCAGCCCCCCTTCGAGAACGTCGGCCCGCGGCGCGGGAGCACCGTCACGACGGACCTCCGGCGACGGCCTGTGCCGTCGCCGGACGGTCACGACCACCACCACGATCGCCAGCACCACGGCGAAGCCGACGATCACCAAGCCGACGGTCACCGGGCAACCTCCTCGGCCGGTGCTTCCGTCATCCGGCGTGCCAGCACCCGGGAGGTCTCGCCCGGTTCCATCGTCACGCCGTAGAGCATGTCCGCCGCCTCCATCGTCTGCTGCTGGTGTGTGACGATCACCAGCTGCGATGCGGCACGCAGTATGCCCACGAGCCGGAGGAACCGGCGCAGGTTGGCATCGTCGAGTGCCGCCTCGACCTCGTCGAGGACGTAGAAGGGGCTCGGCCTGGCGCGGAACACTGCGAACTGGAACGCCAGCGCCGCCAGCGAGCGCTCCCCTCCCGAGAGCAGCGCCAGGCGGCCCACCTTCTTGCCCATCGGCTGCGCGGTGATCTCGACGCCGCTGGTCAGTGGATCGTTCGGATCCGTGAGGACGAGGTCTCCCTTGCCGCCGGGGAAGAGCAGCGCGAAGTGCTCCCGGTAGTGCCGGGCGATGTCCTCGAACGCCACCGCGAACCGCCGACCGATCTCGTCGTCGAGAGCGGCCACGACGTGGCGCAGTTCGCGACGGGACTCCCCGAGGTCGGCGAGCTGTGCCTCCAGGAACTCGGCCCGTTCGGCGAGCTCTCGGTATTCGGCGGCGGCGAGGGGATTCACGGGCCCGAGGCGGCGCAGCGTCGCCTCCACCGACTGGAGGTGCTCCTCGGCGCCGATGCCGTCGGGCAGCCGGGGGCGCTGCGCGCTCAGAGCCTGTTCCTCGGACGCGTCCACGTCGCGGCGCAGCGCCTCTGCGATGCCTTCCTCCCGGACCCGCAACTCCGCGGCCTCGACGGCACCGCCTCCCAGGGTCTCCTTGTCGAGGGCCAGTCGTGACTGCAGCTCCTCACGGCGGTCTTCCGCGGCTGCCAGCCTGGCGCCCGTGGTGCCGGCCGCGGCGCGCACCTCGCGCTGTCGCCGCCGCAGCACCTCGATGTGTCGACCGGCTGCCCCGGCAGCCCTCCGGGCAGCCTCCTCCACGGCGCCGAGCCGTTCGACTTCGGCGGGATCGAACGGGCGGTCGTCGGCCTCGGCGAGCAGGCCGGAGACCTCGGCGGCCCGGCTGCGCAGCATCCGGATGCGCTCCTCGGCGGCCGCCAGCGTCCGGGCGGCCTGCTCGTGGTCTCGTCTTGCCAGATTCCGGCGCTCGGCCACCTCGTCACGCCGCCTCGCCAGAGCCTCCCAGGCTGCGTGACGGACCGCCTCCTCTCCTTCCAGGGCCTCGAGCCTCGACCGCAACTCTGCGATCCGATCGGCGCGGGCCGCGGCCGCTTCCTCGAGAGCTCCGCTTCGTTGCACCAGCCTGGCCTGCTCCGCCTCGGCTTCGCCGCGCGCCCGGGCGACGAGCCTGAGCGCCTCGGTGGCCCCGCCGAGGCGGGCCTCAGCGGCTTCGACTGCATCACGGGCGGCGTCTGCGGAGGCACGAAGCCGCTCTGCCTCGCGCCGCGCCGTGGCCAACCGCGACGCGGCCCGAGCCGTCGCGGTACGGGCACGTTCCAGCGAGACCTCGGCAGTCTCCAGTGCCGCCGGGCCGGCGCCGTCCGGATCGGCGGTGTACACACCCGTGCGGGTGATCACATCCCCTTCGGGGGTGACGGCACGCACGTCGGGGTGGAGGCGTACGAGGTCCCACGCCCCGGCCCAACCCTCGACGAGCACCACGTCGCCGAGCAACGTGGCGGCGAGGCCGTCGTCCGCCCGCGGTCCGAGGAGGTCGATCACCGCATCGGTGCCCGTGGCTTCCGCCACGCGACGAGCCGGCACCTCGGCGTCCGGCGACGAAGCCACGAATGCGACTCCCCCGCGTCCCTTCGCCTTCGCGGAGGCCGCGGCAGACGCGATCACATCGCTCCCGGCGACGGCCAGCGCTCCGCCCCACACCCCCAAGGCCGCATCGACGGCGGGCGCCAGCCGCTCGGGGACGTCGAGACGCGCTGTGACCGGTCCGAGGACCCCGTCGAGACGCTCACACGCCGCCCTCGCCTCGGGATCTCCGAGGCCCTGGACCGCGGCCCGGAAGGCCTCGACCCTCGCCCGAGCGGCCGCCTCACCCAGGCGGGCCTCATCGTGAGCGTCTCGCGCCTCGTCCACCGCGAGGTCTGCGCTCGCCGAGAGCCGCGCCGCTTGGTCGTACCCGGCCTGGGTGGGGCCGAGGGCGGCGTCGGCGGCTTCGATCTCCGCTTCGAGACGATTCTCTTCGAGGAGATCGTCGGCGATCTTGTCGGCCACGACCTGCGATCGTGAGGCGGCTGCGTCCCGTTCGGCGGTGTCTCGCCGTTCTGCCGCTTCGAGCGCGGCGAGGTCTCCCCGAACGGCTGCCGCGACTCCTTCGGCCGGGAGGCGATCGTGTTCGGCCAGGGACCGCTCCTCGTCCTCGAGCGCTGCGACCGAGATCTCGAGACGTTCGAGGGCCCCGCGTGCCGTGTCCGCCCTGCGGCGCGCCTCGTCGATGTCGTCGGCCAACTGTCCGGCTTCGGATTCCAGCTCCCTGCGCCGCTCCCCCGCACCGGCGAGGCGGCCCTCGATCGCCACGCGCCGCTCGCGAGCAACCATCGCAACCCTGCGGAACCGCTCCACCCCGGTCTCCAGGCGGGCCGCCGCTGCGGTGTCGCGCTCCAGCGCCCGGCCCTCCTCACCCGACTCGAGGTGCAGGCCCGTGATCTCCGATGCCAGAGAGGCCAGCGCGGCCTCGTCCCCGTCGATCCGGCGGCGGACCTCGGACTGCGTCCTCTCGATCTCGGCGATACGTTCCCGCACCCGACGCAGCCGGTCGCCCCCCGTCCAGAGCCTGAGGGCCCGCCACTCCGCCCTGGTGGCCTCGTACCGCTCGGCGGCGTTGGCCTGGCGACGCAGTGGACGCATCCTGCGCTGTTGCTCGCCGAGCAGGTCCTCGAGGCGCTGCACGTCGCCGTCGGTCGCCTCCAGCCGACGCAAGGCTCGATCCCGACGCTGCCGGTGCTTGATGACCCCCGCCGCCTCCTCGATCAACGCCCGATGCTCGTCGGGCCCGGCATTCAGCACCGCGTCCACCCGTCCCTGCCCGACGAGCGTGTGCTGGTGCCGTCCCACGCCGCTGTCCGAGAGCAGGTCCTGGATGTCGAGCAGCCGGCAGGCCGTGCCGTTGATCTCGTACTCGGACGTCCCATCCCTGTAGAGCCGGCGGGTGATCGTGACCTCGGGAAGATCCAGCGGGAGGCCCCCGTCCCCGTTGTCGAAGGTCAGGGAGACCTCGGCCCGACCCAACGCCGGGCGCAGCGAGGTGCCCGCGAAGATCACGTCCTCCATCCGCTGGGTGCGCAACGTGCTCGTGGCCTGCGTCCCCATGACCCAGGCGATCGCATCCACGACGTTCGACTTGCCGGAACCGTTGGGGCCGACGACCACCGTCACGCCCGGCTCGAACACGAGCCGGGTCCGATCGGCAAACGACTTGAAGCCGGTGAGATTGAGCGATCTGAGGTGCACGACCGGGGTCAGGCTATCACCGGAGAATCACATCGGTGGAACTTTGAGAGGCCCTCTACGCCCGGATCTCGAACGCCGCGAGCCCCGAATCGACCTCGGCGGGGCGCACCGCGTAACGATGCACCACCGAGCCGGGCGGACCCTCCCTAATCCAGGCGAGCATCGTGTCGACGGCCCCCTGGTCACCCTGGATGTGCGCTTCCACGGACCCGTCCCCGGTGTTCCGGACCCACCCGGTGAGCCCGAGGCGCAGGCCCTCCGACATGGTCGCCCACCGGAATCCGACCCCTTGCACACGTCCCATCACTTCGACGCGACGGGCGATCACGCTCTCACCCCCGAGACGTAGGCCGCCACCTCATCGGAGTGCTCGGGGCACAACACCGTCGCCGCCGCCCCGAGCACCGCTCCGGCGACGATACCTTCCCGAGCGCCCAGACCGGCCGCTTCGAGTCCTGCCAGGTCCGATGCATCGATACCGAACAGCGACCTCAGTATCTCCGCACCCGCCGCGGCGGCGCCCGAACCCGCATCGAGCACTCCGCAGGCATCGAGGCCGGCGACGAGCAACGATGCATCGTCGAGGGCACCCAGCCCGGATTGCCCGGCGACGGGCCGAACCACACCCAGGAATCCCGAGACTGCCTCCGGTGCGAGCCCACCGGCGCCGAGCACCGCGTTCGGACAGACCTCGGCGACACCCGCCGTGAGCACCTCTGCGAGGATCTCGTCGTCGACATCGGGACCCTCCGGCGCATCGACGCCTGCCACCGCAGCCGCCACGACCTCCTCGGGGTCGCCGCCCCCGGCGAGGTCTCCGCACATCTCCACGAGCAGGCCCGAGAGCCACCGATCACCCAGGGCCTCGAACCGCGTGTCGGCCAGCGCCCGGCGAGCCGACACGGCGAAGTCCTCGGCGGCGAACTGCTCGAGCGAAGGAGTCTCGATCGATGCTTCCCCGGAGCACGCCGCGCAGACCAGGGCGGCCACGACCCCGAGCAGCGCCCCCCGGATCATGACTGGCACACGCCGCAGAAGAACGCGCTGCGCGCTCTGAGCACGATGCGGCTCACCGGCGTCCCGCAGCGCCGGCACGGCGAGTGCTCCCGGCCGTACACGGCGAGACGGGCCAGGTACTCGCCGGCCCTCCCGTCCGGGAGCAAATAGGCGAGGTCGTCCAGACTGGTCCCGCCGTGGGCGAGACCGGCGGCCAGCACACGGGGGATCTCGGCCCGAAGCGCGGCGACCTCGCGCCGGTTCAGGTCTCCGGCGGGCCGAGCCGGATGGATCCCGGCTCCGAACAGCACCTCGTCGGCGTAGATGTTGCCGAGCCCCGCCAGGAACCGCTGGTCGAGGAGGAGCGGCTTCACCGCGACCGAGCGGCCCGCCATTCCGGCTGCCAGCGTCGCCTCGTCGGGAAGCGCATCGAGGGCGTCCGGTCCGAGCATGGCGAGCGGACCGGAGAGCAGCTCGTCGATGAGGTAAGCCGCCACGAAGCCGAACGTCCGGGGGTCGACGAGCCGCACCTCCACACCCCGGTCGACGGCGACGACCACGTTGGTGTGCTCCGCCTCGGCGTCGGACGGATCGGCGAGCTGGATTCGACCCGACATCCCCAGGTGGGTCACCCAGGTCACGTCCCCTGCGACGCGGGTGAGCAGGAACTTGCCGTGCCGGTCTACCGCCCGGACCCTCCGCCCGACGAGGCGGTCCCCGAAGTCGGCAGGGCGGGGCTGGCGGCGCACCATCCGGTCGCGCCGAACGTCGACACACGTGATCACCGCGCCTTCGAGGACCGGAGCCAGGTGGCGGCGAGTGGCCTCGACCTCGGGGAGCTCAGGCATCCGGCAGGCGACCCAGAGCCTCGGCCGCAGCCGCCTGTTCGGCCCGTTTCTTCGAGGTGCCCGTTCCGGTTCCCAATGGGTTCCCGGGCAGGTCTCCGGGTGCATCGACGGTTGCGGCCCGCGCGGCATCCGGCTCGTCGGCGGTCACGGTGACGACGGCCGTGAACCTGCGGTCGTGGTCGGGACCCTCCCCACAGGACGTGTACACCGGCACCAGGCCCTCTGCCGCCAGGCGCTCCTGGAGCCGGGTCTTGAAGTCCCGAGACCCGGGTGCTTCGGCTCGCTCTGCGATGCCCTCGCTCCAGTGGCGGGCGATGACCGTCCTCGCCGCGTCGATGCCGCCGTCGAGCAACACGGCCGCCAGGACCGCCTCCATCGCGTCCGACAGGATCGACTCACGCGACCTCCCACCGGCCGCTTCCTCACCGGCGCCCAGCCGTACCTCTCGATCGATGCCCACCCTCCGGGCCACCGACGCCAGGGCGCCTTCGCCCACAACACCCGCCCGCACCTTCGTCATGTCCCCTTCGTCGAGATCACCGCGTTCGTAGAGCAGCTCACTGATCACGAGGTACAGCACTGCGTCGCCGAGGAACTCGAGCCGTTCATTGTCGGGAGACTCCGCGCCGGTCCCCCACGAACGGTGGGTCAGAGCACGGTCGAGCAACTCCCGGTCGCCGAACCGGTACCCCAGAGCGTCCTCGAGGGAGTGGTCAGTCACGGATTCCCGATTCCACCATGGCGACCAGCCCCCGATCGGCGCCTTCGGCGGCCAGTGCCAGCGCGTTCGCCACAGCCACCCGCGAGGACGATCCGTGCGCGATCACGACCGTGCCCTTGGCTCCCACGAGGTGCGCGCCGCCGTAGGCCTCCGGATCGACCCGATCCTGCAAGGCCGCCAGCTTCGGGAGCACTGTGCCGACGGCCGCCTGGAAGGCCGGATCCGAATCGGAGGTGAGCGCCTCGAGCACCATTCGCCCCACCGCACGAGCCGTACCCTCGACCACCTTGAGCACGACGTTCCCGGTGAAGCCGTCGGTCACGATCACGTCTGCGAGGCCGGTGCCGATGTCGCGCCCTTCGACGTTCCCGACGAACCGCACGCCGCTCGATGCGAGGAGGTCGTGGGCGCGCCGCTCGAGGTCACGTCCCTTCGATGGCTCTTCACCGATGTTGAGGACCCCGACGCGCGGTTCGTCGATCCCCAGGTAGACGCGGGCGAGGACCGAGCCCATGACCGCGAACTGGACGAGGTGGCGCGGTTGGACGTCGATGTTGGCCCCCGCGTCGAGCAGGACGGTCCCACCCCCGAGCGGGAAGATCGTCGCAATGGCAGGGCGAGCGATACCCCGGATCCTGCCGATGACGATGGCCGCTGCGGCGAGGGCCGCTCCGGTGGATCCGGCCGACACCATGCCGTCGGCGCGGCCTTCGGAGACCAAGCGGGCCGCGACGGTCACCGAAGCCCCGGGTTTCTGGCGGATCGCCCGAACG
>CAYXHU010000023.1:0-10890 GCA_964464675.1 uncultured Acidimicrobiia bacterium | reverse complement strand
CGGGTCGGAGAGCAGGTCGCCCACGGGAAACCGGAAGGGTCCATGGGAGCGGGGCATGGCGCGGAGTGTACCGGGCGGCGAGTGATCCCCAGGGTCTTCGGAGATGGGCTCAGGCGTCGTCGCCGGGCTGCGGCCGCGTCCTCGCCTGGTGAAGTTCCGCCCTCGCCGAGCGCACCTGGGCGAGCAGATCGGCGAGGACACTCTCGGTTTCCTCGAATGCCCGGTCGCTGTAGTCCTCGGCTTCGAGGCGGATACGCGTTGCATCGCCCTCGGCGCGCCGCACGAGTGCGTTCGCTTCCTCGACGGCCTCCTTGACGATGTACGACTCGCTCACCAGCTCCTCGGATCGTTCCCTGGCACGTTCGAGCATCTCTCGAGCCTTCTCGTTGGTCCGGGCCACGAAGGTCTCACGCTCCCGCACCATCCAGCGTGCCGCGCGCAGCTCATCCGGGAGCTCGTCGCGCAACCGGTACAGCATGTCCAGCAGCTCGTCTCGATCGAGCATGACGCTGCCCGAGAGCGGGACGGTCCGCGCTCCCTCGACCGCGAGGATGAGCTCGTCCACCAGTTCCTGGAGCACCCCGAGGCGAGGAGGTGCCGGGACCGGCTGCTGTTCGTGCAGTTCGTCGCTCACCGTGCCAGCTTCTCCTTGAGCGCTCGAGCGACCGTCGCCGGTACGAGCTCCTCCACCGACCCGCCGAGACGGGCCACCTCCTTGACCAGGGACGACGACAGATACCCGAGTTCGGGCTTGGTGGCCACGAACATCGTCACGATGCCCGACAGGTGACGATTCATCTGGGCGAGTTGGAGTTCGTAGTCGAAGTCGGTCATGGCTCGGAGTCCCTTGACGATCACATCCGCCCCGACGTCCCGCGCGAAGTCGACCAACAGCCCGTCGAAGACCGCCGTCTCGACGTTGGGCCAGCCCGAGCAGACTTCCTGCAGCATCTCCCGCCGTTCTGCGGACGAGAACATGGGCTCCTTGGAGGGATTGCCGACGATGGCAACCACCACCCGGTCGAAGATGGACGCACATCTCGCGATCACGTCCATGTGGCCGTGGGTCGGGGGATCGAACGATCCGGGCACCAGGGCGGCGATCACGCCTCCTCCTCCTTCACCAGCCGGGTGATCTCGGCGTCACCGTACTTCCGCCGGTCGGTGACACTGAGACCTCCCAGGGCGACCGGCTCCGCATCGCCGGCCCGACGGTGCAGGACGACGACCGCGCCCTCGGCCAACCGCGCAACCAGCAGGTCGAGCGTACGCACCACGGACGCTAGCGACGCAGCGTACGGGGGGTCAACGAACACCAGGTCGTAGGTGCCGGCGTCGCCCGCCAGGAACGCATCGACGTCCGAGCCGATCACGATGCCGCCCAGCCCCGCAGCTTCGACGTTCGCCCCGAGCACGGCGAGCGCGGCCCGAGATCGCTCCACGAACACCGCCGACGCCGCGCCCCGGCTCAGCGCCTCGAGGCCGAGCGAGCCCGACCCTGCGAACAGGTCGAGCACCGCCGAATCGCAGACGGCTTCGCCGAGCGACGAGAACAGCGCCTCGCGGACCCTGTCCATCATCGGGCGAGTGCCCGCCCCGGCCGGGGTGCGCAGCCTGAGCCCTTTGGCGGCGCCCGAGATGATCCGAAGTCCGGTCCTCCTGGTCACGATCTGAACAGCCAATCGACCTTGTCCCCGAGCAGCACCCGGACCTCCTCGCGCAATCCGGGGTGCCCGGCGAGATCGGGATCGGCTGCGACCAGGGAGAAGGCCGCCCGGCGGGCTGCGACGAGCACGGTGGCATCGCGCAGGATGTCGGCGAGGCGCAAGTCCCCGGAACCTGCTTGCCGTTCCCCGAACACGGTGCCCTGGCCGCGGATTCTCAGGTCCTCCTCGGCGAGGCGGAAGCCGTCGTTGGTGGCGACCATCGCGGCGAGACGCGCCTGCGCCTCTGCCGTGGTCGGTTCGGCCAGCAGATAGCACCAGTTCGGGCCCACGCCCCTGCTGAGGCGGCCCCGCAACTGGTGAAGCTGGCTCAGACCGAAGCGGTCGGCGTCTTCGACGAGCATGACGGTGGAACACGGGACGTCGATGCCGACTTCGATCACCGTGGTCGCCACGAGCACGTCGAGACGGTCGCCCCGGAACGCCGCCATGGCCTCTCGCTTGTCGTCGGCGCGCATCTGCCCGTGGATCAGGCCGACCCTCAGGTCTGCGAACACGCCCTGCAGCCTCTCGTATTCGGCGATCGCCGACGCCGCCTCCAGCTTGTCGCTGTCGGTGACGAGCGGGCAGACCACGAACGCCTTTCGGCCTCCGGGAGCAGCCCCGCAGGGCGTCTCCGCCTGCTCGCGGATCCTGTTGTAGACGCGGGGCAGGTCGTCGGCGCCGACCCATTCCGTGGTCACGTCCGGGCGCTCTGCCGGCATCTCGTCCAGCATCGAGACGTCGAGGTCGCCGTACAGCGTCATGGAGAGGGTGCGCGGTATCGGCGTGGCCGTCATGATCAGCAGGTCCGGCGACGGACCGTCGCCCTGCTCCCTGAGCTGCACACGCTGATGGACGCCGAACCTGTGCTGCTCGTCGATGACCGCTATCCCGAGCGCACGGAATCGAACACCCTCCTGGATGAGGGCATGGGTCCCGACCACGATGTCCACCGTCCCGTCCCGGATCCTCTCCAGGGTCGATTCCCGGTCCGGGGACGACGAGGTCAGCAGGGCCATGCGGACGGCGTGGCGGCGGACCAGGGGCTCCAGGCCCAGGAAGTGCTGCTCGGCGAGCACCTCCGTCGGCGCCATCACCGCTCCCTGGTACCCCCCCTGCACGCCCGTGAGCAGAGCGGCCATGGCGACGACGGTCTTGCCGGAACCGACGTCTCCCTGCAGCAGCCGGTGCATGGGGTGAGGAGAAGCCATGTCTCGCCGGATGTCGTCGATCACCCGCAGCTGTGCTCTGGTGAGCGCGAAGGGAAGGGCTTCGAGGAACGCGTCGGCCAGTCCCGCACCGAGGGTGTGGGCGATCCCCTCCGACTCGTCCACGAGCCGATGCTTCGCCAATGCGAGCGCAACCTGGAGCCGGAAGAGCTCGTCGAAGACGAGCCGGCGGTGCGCCTCGACACGGCCGCGCTCGTCGTCGGGGAAGTGGTACCCGGAAACCGCCTCGTCGCGGCTCACGAGACCGAGAGGCGACAGGACGTCCTCCGGGACCGGATCGTCCAAGGGCCTGGAGCGCCGCAGCGCGTTGGCGATCATCTCCTCCAGTCGCCACGAGGCGATCCCGGCCGCCGACGGGTACACGGGGACGATCCGTCCGGTGCGCCGGTGGCCGGCCCGTCCGAGCACATCGACGACGGGCGACTTCATCTGAAGCCGCCCGCGGAAGTGCTCGGCCTTGCCGGACAGGGCCACCTCGGTGCCCGGGGGGAGCTGGCGCTCACGAAACGCCTGGTTGAAGAAGGTGACCCACAGCGACCCGAGGGTGCGGGCCGCTATTCCGGGCACCTCGGCGGCAATCCACGAGGCGGCCTCCCGGTGCGACGCGAACGTCATCACCGGCATCCCCGACGCCTCGTCGAGCGGCACTGCCACGACGCCCTCGGGAGCCGATCGGATCTCGTAGTCGACGTCGGGCACGACCTGTGCTTCCACGATCGTCAGTCCTCGCCGGGGCCGCCGAGACGTGATGGCCCGGACGACTCCCACCACCGTCACCTCCGTCGCCGGGGGAACACGGCTGATCGGCACCACCAGCGACCGGTCGACGTGGCGGCGGGGATAGTGCATGAGCAGCTCGCCGACCGACGAGATCCCCGCTTCGCGCAGCTTCGGGCCGAGGCGCCCCCCTACCCCCTTGACGCGCTCGATCTCGACGCCGTGCAGGTAGACGAGGCTCCGGCCGCTCACTCGACACCGAGGACGTACGGGTGGAAGGGCTGCCCCCCGGCGAGCACCTCCACCACGGCACCGGGCCGTTGCTCGGCGAGCCACCGGCGGGCTGCGTCGGTCGACGTGGCGCGGGCACTCGACCCGGTGAGCAGCGTCACCAGCTCGGCGTCCTCGTCCACGGCGCTGTCGAGCACCCGGATCAGGATGGTGGTCAACGCGGCCGCCGATGCGGACTCGGCGACACGCACTCTGCGAGACCGACCTCCCAGGAAGCCGAAGAACCGACGAATCGGCGACGGTCGCGACGACACGACGGCGACGACCGAGCCCTCGACCATGCCGAGCCAGTCTCCGGCTCGCACGGGCCCGGCAGGTGTCGTCGCGTCTCGCACCGCACTCGTGACCTCTGCCGTGGTCACCCTAGAGGCCGCAGCCGTCATGGCGACGGCCACCCGGGCTGCGTCCGTGACGGAAGGGTGGTATTCGATGAGCGCAGCGAGGCCCTGGGGAACGGATCGGGTCGGAACGACCAGGACCCGCTTCTTCGTCAGGGAGTCGACCTGTTCGGCGGCCGGGACCACGTTGCGGTTGTTGGGCAACACGACGATCGTGCCGGCAGGCGCCGACTCGACCGCATCGAGCAGGTCCCGCACCGAAGGGTTCATCGTCTGGCCGCCGACGACGATCCCCTGGACGCCGGCATCCCGGAACAGGTCGATGGCCCCCCTGCCGGACGCCACCGCGACCACCCCGACCCGGGCAGTGGTCGCCTCCTCGAGCGCCTCGAACGACGTCTCACGGTGGAAGGCTTCGTCGGCGGCTTGTGCGAACAGGTCGGTCACCTGGATCCTGTGCGGGCTTCCGGCCGAGACCCCTGCCTCGAGGGCGGCACCCACGTCGTCGGTGTGGATGTGACAGCTCCACATGCCCTCCCCGCCCACCACGACGATCGACTCGCCGATCTCCCCCCACGACTCCATCAGTCGCTTGCCCGCCCCATCCGGACCGTCGAGCAGGAAGATGACCTCGTACCGTGGTCCCCCGGGGTCTCCACCGACACGCGCCGCCGCCGCCCGTCCGAGTTCCGGCGGCAGTTCGACGGCCTCTCCCGTGACCTCGTCGAGGAACGCGGCCAGCAGCAGCAGATAGCCCCCTCCGCCCGCATCGACGACGCCGGCCTCTTTCAGAGCGGGGAGTTGCTCCGGTGTCTTCCTCAGCGCCTCCTCCGCCCCGCGGTACACGCGGCCCAGGAACTCGCCGAGCGCTTCGGGGTCGCTTCGGCCGCCGTCGGCCGCAGCACGCGCCGAAGCCCTCAGCACCGTCAAGATCGTGCCCTCCTGGGGCCGAGCCACCGCGCCGTAGGCAGCGTCGGCGGCACGCCGCAACCCATCGGCGAGATGCCGCGCGTCGATCGAGTCGCGCCCGTCGAGCACGCCGGCGATCTCGCGCAGGATCTCGGCCAGGATGATGCCGCTGTTCCCCTGGGCTCCCATGAGCGAGCCGTGCGCCAGACCGCGTGCCAGGTCGCCCATGGAGGCGGCCCGGTCGGTCTCGGCGACCACCGACTCCATGGTGAGCGTCATGTTGGTCCCGGTGTCACCGTCCGGCACCGGGTAGACGTTGAGCCGATCGAGGGCTTCCCGCTGCTCCCTGAGGCGCTGCAGGTACCGGCGCATGCCCTCCTTGAGGTCCTCGATCCCGAGCGTGAAGCCGTCTCCGCTCATCGGCGCGGGAGTATACGGCGCCGCGTCTGGCGCACCCGGAAGGGGCTGGTATCCTTCCGGGCCGTTCCCGAGAAGGATCACTCGTGTCCGTTCGTTGTGAGATCTGCGGTAAGGGCCCCTGGGTCGGCAAGCAGGTGAGCCACTCGCATCGCCGCAGCAGCCGGCGGTGGCTCCCCAACATCCAGCGTGTCCGCGTGCGGCACGGGAGCAACTCCCGCCGGGTGCGCGTCTGCACGTCCTGCCTCAAGGCCGGCAAGGTCGAGAAGGTCTAGGTGCAGGGAGTCGTCAAGGTCTACGACCCCCACACCGGCCACGGCGTGGTCGTCCTCGACTCGGATCGCACCGAGGTCCTCCTTCGTCCCGGCTCGCTGTCCGGCAGCGTCTTCCGCACCCTGCGCCAGGGCCAGCGCATAGTGTTCGAGGTGGACCAGGACGGTGATCGTCGCTTCGTCCGGGACGTCCGGTTCGGGTCGGACGGCGCGTAGCCGCCCGCAGGTCGCCGCGACGACGGGCACGGGTCGAGACGTGCTCAGCTCGCTCCGTCGCTGCGAGCCACGTGCTCCTCGTACAGGGTCTCGAGCGCCGAGGCGATGGCTTGTGCCGTCCTGATCCCCCTCACCGAGGCAACCGAATCGAACCCGTGAGTCGCCCCGGGCAGTTCCGCATGGCCCACCGGCGGCCCACCGGCGGACCGCAGCGCGGCAACCAGGCGACGCGATTCGTCGGGCCGGACCAGCGAGTCGAAGGCACCGTGGACGACGAGGAACGGGGGACGCCGCGCCGTGGCCGCATGGACGGGCGACGCCGCCAGCCACGCGTCCCGATCGGTCTCGACGCCGACCTTGAGCACGTGGGTCGCCAAGTACGGCCACTTGGGACCGGCCCCGTCCAGGAGGTCGTGGACGCCGTAGATCGGCACGCAGGCTTGGACGCGCCCGTCGCCGTGCTCGCAGGACTCGCCGGTGAGAGCTGCCATCGCCGCCAGGTGCCCCCCGGCGGAACCGCCTCCCACGGCGACGAACCGGGAGTCGGCGCGATGGTCGCGGGCGGTGCCCCGCACCCACGCGATCGCACGCTGGACGTCATGGAGGTGATCGGGGTAGGTGGCCTCCGGACTGAGGCGGTAGCCGACGTCGAACACGAGCCAACCCCGTTCCGCGAGGTGCCGCAGCAGTGGGCGCCCCTGGCGCCCCGGTGATCCGCTCGTCCATCCTCCCCCGTGGACGTAGCAGAACACCGGGGACGGCCCGGCACGCTCGTCGGCCTCCAGCATGACGGCTCTGTGGGAGGGATGCGGCCCGTAGGAGACCACTCGGCGGCGAATGTGCCCCGGGTACGGCGCCCAGGGCCGGAGCTGGTCCCGGACTCGCATCCGGGACCAGCGGACACGGCCGCCGGCCGCCTCGTGCACCGCCGCACCGAGCACCCGGCGGGCCTGCATCGCCCTGGCGTGGGTGATCGCATGCAGCACCCCGCCGACTGCGAAGAGCCCGAGCGAGGCCGTTCCGAGGACGCCGCCGGCCCAGCCCGCGGCCGCCGCCCCGGCGACGACCACGGCTCCGGCCACCAACTGCAGCGGAGCGGTCTCACCGACGGCGAGCGCCAGGATCCACGGGGCGCCGCGCCCCCGCTCCGGCAGGGGACGCCACGCCGCGTGGGCCGATGCCGCATAGAGAGCGGCAACCACGAGTACCACGACCGGCACGAGACGAGAGTATGGCGCGCCGGAGATCGCAGAGGGAGGAGATGCGCAGCGGTGCCTGCGCCGAGTACCATCGCAGCACCGCTACCCCAAAGGAGACGAGGTGGTCGAAGCCTACGTGCTGATCCAGACCGAGGTCGGCAAGGCCGCTCAGGTGGCCCAGGAAGTCGATGGGATCCCCGGCGTCGCGTCGTCGGTCGCCGTCACCGGGCCGTACGACGCGATCGTGCACGCCCAGGCCGAGGACGTCGACTCGCTCGGCAAGCTGGTCGTGGCCCGGATTCAAGCCATCGAAGGCATCACCCGCACGCTGACCTGCCCCGTCGTTCGCCTCTAGGCAAACCCACCGGGAGCCTGCCGGCGGGTCGCGGCGCGTACCGGCCGGCCCGGCTCCAGCGCTCTGCTCAGGTGACGTAGCGAACGGGCCGAAGGAGCATCCAAGCACTCCCGGAGGCCCAGTGATCCCGACCACCCGGCAAGCGGTGCCCACCGGCACCGATCCTGCGCTCACGTCCCTCTACGAGGTCGCCACGGCCGGCGAAGCCGGGACCTCGGTACAGGCAGTCGCCGGAGCCGTGGTGGAACGTATCGCTCGGTCCGTGAGAGCGACCCGTGCCGCGCTGGTGTTCGCGGGTGACGACGACCACGCCTGCACCGTTGCATGGAGCTCCGAGACCGGGGTGGTCGCTCATCCCCATCCGCCCCATGCCCCCGACGCGGTGTCTCTCACAGCCGCGCTCTCGACTCCCGCCGTGTTCACGCTGCCGATCGCCGCACACGACCGGCTCGTCGCCTCGGCGATGCTCGAAGGCGACGTCGATCGAGAGCTGGCGATCCGGCTCGCCGTGCCGGCCGGGCTGGTACTCGATGCGGCGCACCGTTCCGAGCTCGCTCAGGCTCGCGCCGAGCGAGCCGACCGCCTCGCCTCCCTCACGAGGGATCTCATGTCGATCGTGAGCCACGAGCTCCGGACCCCGCTGACCTCGGTGATCGGTTCGCTGCAGACGCTGCAGCGGGCAGGAATCGACCCGTCGGGGCCCGACGGTCGCCGGCTGATCGATTCGGCGCTCACCAGGGCGGAACGGCTCAGGTCGCTCATCGACGACCTGCTGGTGACCACTCGAGCCGAAGCTCCGGTCCGAGCCCGACATCGCGCCGTCGATCCGGCGGATCTGGTGCGCTCGGCGATCGGATCCGTTCCCGGAGCGGAGGCACTCGTCTCCGTGGACATCGGGACCGACGTGGGCCCCGTGCTGCTCGACCGCATCCATGCCGAACGCGTGCTCGTCAACCTCATCGACAACGCGGTGCGGCACGGCGGCGGGCTCGTCGGCCTCACCGCGCACCGCGCCGACGACCGCCTCGTGATCACGGTCGTGGACCACGGGCCCGGCCTCCCACCGACGATCTCCCGGGCTGTGCTCGACCGCCCCTTCGGTTCGCCCGATGCAGCCCTTCGGCCCACCGGCGCCGGTCTGGGGCTGACCGTGACGAGGGGCCTCGTGGAAGGTCTCGGGGGGACCCTGCACCACCGGCCGACTCCGGGTGGCGGCGCGACGTTCGTCGTCGAGGTCCCCTACCGGGACGCACGCTGAGGGGTCAGCCGGCCGCGTCGCCGTCCCCGCCGGCGGCGATGGCGTGGAACCCTCCGTCGACGTGCACGACCTCGCCCGTGGTCATGGGAGCCCAATCCGACAGCAGGACGGCGACCATGCGAGCCACCGGCTCGGGGTCGGCGACGTCCCATCCCAATGGGGCGCGCTCCCTCCAGACCTCCTGGAATCGCCCGAAGCCGGGGATGGACTTGGCGGCGACCGTTCCCAGCGGGCCGGCCGACACCGCGTTCGCCCGGATCCCATAAGGCCCCAGGTCGCGCGCCAGATACCGAGTGACCGCCTGGAGCGCCGCCTTGGCCACCCCCATCCAGTCGTAGGCGGGCCAGGCCTGCGTGTTGTCGAAGTCGAGGGTGACCAGCGCGCCGCCCCCGGCTGCTCGCATGAGCGGCAGGAGCCCGGCGGCCAGCGTCTTGTACGAGAAGGCCGAGGTCACGAAGGCCGTCGCCGCGCTCTCCGCCGGTGTGGTCATGAAGCGACCGCCGAGCGCGTCCTCCGGCGCATACGCGATCGCGTGCACGGCTCCGTCGACGCCCCCCCATCGCTCCGACAGGGACTCGGCCAACGCAGCGAGGTGTGCCGGATCGTTGATGTCGAGCTCGTAGACGTCCGGGGGGTGGGGAAGCCGCCGAGCGGCACGCTCGGTGAGCCGCAGAGCACGCCCGAACCCGGTGAGCACCACCTGCGCCCCCTCTTCCTGGGCCACCCGGGCCGTGTGCCAGGCGATCGAATCGTCGGTCAGCACGCCCGTGACGACCACGCGCTTGCCTTCGAGCAGCACCGGTCCCTCCTCAGCAGCAGGGCCGGCATGGTAGAGGAGTCTTCAGCCGGCGATCGACCATGCCCTCAGGCCGAGTCCCATGACGAAGAGCAGCAGGACACCCCAGACCAGCGCCGGCCGCCGCTCGACCTGGACGCGGAAGATGTACGCGAACGCGAACACGAACAGGATCACCATCCCGTAGAAGACGTGGAAGCCCGGCACGGCCTCGCGCCACGCCTCGTCTGCGTACAGGGCGAGCCCCATCCCCACTTGGGCGAGCATGGCCGCTGCCGCCACCCACGCTGCGACGGTGAAGGACCGGCCCGGTCGGCGTCGCACCGCGGCCAGCACCAGGCCCCAGAGCCCGGCGAGCCCGGTGGCCGCCACCGCGACGTAGAACCAGGCGGCGTGCAGGTCGCGCATCCCGGCCGAAGCTAGCCCGTCTCAGGCGCCGGCGGATGTCGTCACGTCGGCGACGTCGGCGCCGACGGCTGCGACGAGGTCCCTCCCGTCCAGGTGAATCGCCACGCCGTGAGCTCCCCCTCCGACCGAGACCTCGCCGGGCGTGTCGACCCGGCTGTCGGCCAGGACCGCGAGATGGGCGGGAGCTCCGAACGGCGTGATCGTTCCCCGCTCGTAGCCGGTGACGAGCCGCGCCTCTTCGGCCTCGGCGAGCGAGAGGCGGGCCACCCCGAGATGGGCGCGCAGGGCGCGCCAGTCGATCACCCGGTCGCCGGGCACGAGCACCAGCAGGTGATCTCCCTCACCGCGTCGCACCACGAGGGTCTTGACGATCTGTGCGAGGTCGATGCCGCGCCGCTCGGCGGCTTCGGCCAGGCTCCGCACCGCGCCGAACGTGACGATTCGATGCGCGACGCCTGCCTCCACGGCGGCGCGGATCGCGGGGGTGTCGACCGGCGGCGTCACGAGGCCGCAGGGTAGGCGGGTCAGTCGGCTACCCCGAAGAGTGCCCGAAGCAGCAGCACGGCGCCGACTGCAGGCACGGTGATCGCATAGGTGAGAGCGGCGAAGACGAGGGCGCCATGGCGCCAGGTGTGCCGGACGCCGGGCTTGGAGAGCAGCCTTCGGGTCCCCGGCATGCCGCGGATACCGGCGACGACCATCACCACCCCTGCCGCCAAGAGCAGCCAGTCGGCGGTGATTCCCAGCGCTGCCGTCATCGGGACGACGGTACCGCGGCG
>CAYXHU010000022.1:0-11292 GCA_964464675.1 uncultured Acidimicrobiia bacterium | reverse complement strand
TGCGCACCGAGCCGGCGCGCTACGCCGCCAACCTGGTGTTGTGGACGCTCATCTGGGTGATCCCGATCGTCCCCGGGCTGATCACCCGCGCCTTCTTCGACCGGATCGCCGGCGACGACCCGGCCGGGCCGACCATCGCCACGCTGATCGCCCTCGTGCTCGGGTACGGGGTCGCCCGCATCGCCACGATGTGGCTGGCGATGTGGAACGACGTCCACTTCATGTTCCGCCTCGGCGCAACCCTTCGCCGCAACATGCTGGCCCGGATCTTCGAGCTCCCCGGGGCCAGGGCGCTCGAGGAGTCGCCCGGCGAGGCGATCAGCCGGTTCCGTGAGGACGTGGACGAGACCGAGGAAACCGTGTCGTGGACGGCGGACATGGTCGGCATGACCGTGTTCGCCGTGATCGCGGTGTCCATCCTCGTGTCGGTGGACGCCCGGGTGACCGCCTTCGTGTTCGCCCCGACCGTGGCCGTCGTGTACCTGGCGGCGCTGGCGCGGCGCCGGGTCCGCCGCTACCGGGAGGCGGCCCGCGAGGCCACCGGGAAGATCACCGACTCGCTCGGGGAGACCTTCGGCGCGGTGCAGTCGATCAAGGTCGCCGGCGCCGAACGCACCATGGTCGGCCACTTCCGGGTGCTCAACGACGCCAGGAAGACGGCCATGGTGAGGGACCGGGTACTCACCGCGATGCTCGAATCCCTGTTCTGGAACACGGTGAGCATCGGAACCGGCCTCATCCTCATCGTCGCCGCTCAGTCGATCGGCTCCGGGGCGTTCACGGTCGGGGACTTCGCTTTGTTCGTCTACTTCCTCGGCTTCGTGAGCGAGGCGGTGTTCATCCTCGGGCTGTTCATCGCCCGCTACCAGCAGGCGACCGTGTCGTTCGCGCGCATGACCACGCTGCTCGGCGGCGCAGGGCCCGACCGTCTCGTCGAGCGCCACGACCTCGGCCTCAGCGGCCCCCTCCCGGAGCCGCAGATCGGTACCACGGCCGTCGAGCCGCTCCGGGAGCTGCGGGTCACCGGGCTCGGCTACCGGTACCCGGGCTCCAGCAACGGCATCGAGGACATCGATCTCGTGGTGCCGCGCGGCTCGTTCACGGTGATCACCGGCCGGATCGGCTCCGGGAAAACGACGCTGCTACGCGCCGTCCTCGGGCTGGTCACGCCGGACTCGGGATCGGTGACGTGGAACGGGGAGCCCGTCGCCGACCCGGCCGAGTTCTTCGTCCCGCCCGTCTCGGCGTACACCCCCCAGGTGCCGAGGCTGTTCTCCATGTCGCTGCGGGACAACCTGCTCCTCGGCCGCAGCGATGCCGACGCCCGGCTCCAGGAGGCGATCCGCTCGGCGGTGCTCGACCACGACGTGGACGCCATGCCGACCGGACTGGCCACGATGGTCGGTCCGCTCGGGGTGCGACTGTCCGGCGGCCAGGTGCAGCGCTCCGCGGCCGCCCGCATGTTCGTACGGCGTCCCGACCTCCTGGTCTTCGACGACCTCTCCTCGGCCCTGGACGTCGAAACGGAGAAGCTGCTGTGGGAGCGGCTGTTCGGCGAGCGGAACGGCGTCACCAGCATCGTGGTGTCGCACCGCCGGCCCGCACTGCAGCGCGCCGATCAGATCGTCGTCCTCGAGGGCGGGCGGATCACGGCGGTGGGGCGGGTCGAGGAGCTGCTCGCCACCAGCGCGGAGTTCCGGCGCTTGTGGGAGCGGGAGGGCTGAGCCGCCGGCCGCCGATCCCCGTAGGGTGGGCGCATGAGCACCCTCCTCGTCAGGCATGCCGAAGTGTTGGTGACCATGGACGGAGACCGGCGGGAGATCCGCGGCGGCGGGCTGTTCGCCAGGGACGGGTTCATCGACCAGGTCGGGGCCACCGATTCGCTCCCAACGGACGCAGACGAGACGCTCGATGCCTCCGGCCTCATCGTCCTGCCCGGCCTCGTCAACACGCACCACCACCTGTACCAGTCGCTCACGCGGGCGGTTCCCGGCGCCCAGGACGCGCCGTTGTTCGACTGGCTGCGCACCCTCTACCCCATCTGGGCGCGGCTCACCCCCGACGACGTGGACCTGTCCACCCGCACCGGGCTGCTCGAGATGGCACATGGCGGGTGCACCACGGTGTTCGACCACCAGTACCTCTGGCCGAACGGGTCCTCGGTGGACGACCAGGTGGCGGCCGCCCACGAGGTGGGCGTGCGGTTCCACGTGTCGCGCGGCTCGATGAGCCTCGGCGAGAGCGCCGGGGGGCTCCCGCCCGACTCGGTGGTGGAGCACGAAGACGCGATCCTGGAAGACTGCGCTCGCGCAGTCGACGCCCACCACGATCCGGCTCCCGGATCGATGACCCAGGTGGTGCTGGCACCCTGCTCGCCGTTCAGCGTCACCCCGGACCTGATGCGCGTTTCCGCAGAGCTGGCGCGGGACAAGGGCGTGCGTCTGCACACCCACCTGGCCGAGACGATGGACGAGCAGGACTTCTGCCTGGAGCGGTACGGCAAGCGCCCGATCGATCTCGCCGAGAGCCTCGGCTGGGCGGGCGACGACGTCTGGTTCGCCCACGGCGTCTTCGTCGACCCGGAGGAGATCGCCCGGATGGCGGATGCCGGGACGGGGGTGGCACACTGCCCCACCTCGAACATGCGCCTCGCATCCGGCATCGCCCCCGTGGCGGCCTTCCTGGAAGCGGGGGTGCCTGTCGGCCTGGGCGTGGACGGGTCGGCGAGCAACGACGCCGGGAACCTGCTCGCCGAGGCGCGCCAGGCGATGCTGGTGGCCAGGGTGGCCGCATCGCCTCCGCTGGGAGGAGGCCGTCAGATGGCGGTTCGGACCGCCCTGGAGATGGCGACCCTCGGCGGGGCCCGGCTGCTGGGACGCTCCGACATCGGCTCGCTCGAACCGGGGAAGTGCGCCGACTTCTTCACCCTCGACCTGAGCCGCGTCGAGTATGCCGGGGCGCTCCACGACCCCGTTGCGGCCACACTGCTGTGCTCACCCACCCCGGCCGTCCACACGTTCGTGGGCGGGAGGCCGATCATCTACGACGGCCGGTGCACCTGCATCCGCCACGACGAGCACTGGATCGACCAGCACAACCTGGCGGCCCGCCGCCTCGTGTCGGGCGACTGATCAGACGGTGAGCAGGTCGACGTCGGCGGCGTCGTCGCGGCGCTCGGCGCGACCCCGGACCGTGGCTCCGATCACCAGGCCGGCCGAGAGCAGCACCAGGTTCTTCACCACGAACTCACCTTCGACGGTGAGCAGGAGCGGGTTGCCGTCGGTGAAGGCGACGTCGGGTTGCACAACGAGGACCAGGAAGGTGCCGGCCATCTGGGCGACGAAGAGCGCCAGCACTGCCCGCAGCCACACGCCGAAGATCAGCCCCACGCCGACGACCATTTCCGCCCATCCCAGCACCGGCACGACCCAGTCCGGGTCGAACCAGTAGACCGTGTCTGCGACGAGGTCGGCGACCGGGGTGACGCCGAACACCTTGAGGGCGCCGAACCACACGAAGACGATCCCGAGCGACACCCGCAGGGCGGGCAGGCTCCAGCGCCTCAGCGCGGACGTGATGGTCCGGTCGATACGATCGAAACGTTCGTTCACACGGGCATGTATACCGGGCCGGGGGCGCTACCCAAGTCCCGAACGCCCGCGCCTACGCTGGCGCGATGCACGACCCGGTCCTCCCCACAGGCAGCGATCCGGTCGTCGGCGAGGTGGAGCACCTCGGAGAGCTCGCCGGCGAAGGGATCCTCCCCCGGCACGTGTTCGTGTGGCTCCCGCCCTCGTACCGGGCCGAGCCGACGCGCCGCTACCCGGTGCTGTACATGCACGACGGGCACAACGTGATCGACCCGGCCACGTCGTATGCCGGGGTCGACTGGGCGGTGGACGAGGTGGCGGTGCAGATGTTCGACGCCGGCCGGATCCGCGAGTTCGTCCTGGTCGGCGCCCACTGCACCGACGACCGCTTCGCCGAGTACGGGTACACGCAGGAGGGCCGCGCCTACCTGCGATTCCTCGCCGACGACCTGAAGCCGTCGATCGACGACCGGTTCCGGACCCTGCCCGGCCGGGAGGACACCTTCGTGATGGGCTCGTCCATGGGAGGCCTCGCCTCCTTCCTCGCCCTGTGGTGGCATCCCGGCGTGTTCTCCGCCGCCGCGTGCCTCTCGCCGTTCTTCCCCGACGAACTCGTCGCCGACGTCGAGGAATCCGCACAGTGGCCGCCGGTGCGGGTGTACCTCGACAACGGCGGCGACGAGCTCGACGCCACCTTCCAGCCGAACATCGACGCGCTCATCGGGGTGCTCGGTTCGTTCGACGGCCTCGCGCCCGACGACGTGCGCTTCTTCAAGGATCCCGTCGCACCCCACGACGAGACGGCATGGTCACGGCGGGTGTGGCGCCCCCTCGAGTTCCTGCTCGGCAGGTAGCGTGCCGCTGCTCCTCCCGTTCCACCGGGCGACGTTCCTGCGCAGGCTCCCGCAGCTGCTCGCCGGGTACGCCGCCATCGGTGCCGGGTTCGCCGTCATGGTCGAAGCCGACCTCGGCCTCGGGCCGTGGGAGGTCCTCCACCAGGGGATCGCCGACCGGACCGGGATCCCGATGGGGGTCGTCACGATCCTCGTCGGCATCGCAGTCCTCGGCGCGTGGGTCCCCCTGCGCCAGCGCCCCGGGATCGGCACCGTCGGCAACGTCGTGCTGGTCGGGGTCGCCCTCGACCTCACGCTGCTCGCCGTCCCCGCGGTCACCACGCTGTGGGTCCGCTGGACGATGCTCGCCGGCGGGATCACGCTGGCCGCCTTCGGGATCGGCACCTACCTGGGGACCCACCTGGGCCCCGGCCCGCGCGATGGACTCATGACCGGGATGGCCACCCGGGGCTGGGGGTCGCTCCGGGGGGCCCGCACCGCGGTCGAGAGCGTCGTGCTGGTGGCCGGCTGGCTGCTCGGCGGAACGGTCGGCATCGGCACCGTCGCCTTCGCGCTGTCGATCGGCCCGCTCATCCAGTACTTCCTGGGGCTCATGAGCCGGCCCCAGCATGTGGTCACGAAGCGCCCGGTCCGATACCACCTGCCTCCCCGCATCCGGTAGGTTGCCGTCGATGGAGACGCTCCGGCCCACCGGACTCGACGAGGCGCTCGACGCGCTCGACGCCCACCCCGACGCCACCGTCCTGGCCGGGGGCACCGACCTCATGGTGCAGGTGACCTACGGCGGGCTCCGTCCCGCCGCAGTCGTCTCGTTGCGCCGCGTGCCCGAGCTTCGGGTCATGGAGGATCGTTTCATCGGCGCCGGAGTCACCTGGGCCCGGTTGGAGTGGTGCGGCTTCCCCGCCCTCGCCGAGGCGGCCCGCACCGTGGGCTCCCCGCAGATCCGGGCCGCCGGCACGCTGGGCGGGAACCTGGGAACCGCGTCGCCGGCCGGCGACGGCCTCCCGTTCCTCGCCGCGCTCGACGCGGCCGTGGAGGTCGCCTCGAAGCGGGACGGCCGGCGGATCGTGCCCTGGGACGAGTTCCTCACCGGGCCGAAGCGCACCTCGCTGCGTCCCGGCGAGCTCATCCTGGGGGTGCACCTGCCCGAGCACGTCCCGAGCCGCCAGGGGTTCTCCAAGGTGGGCATCCGCAACGCCATGGTCATCTCGATCGCCTCGGCGTGCCTGGTGCGCGACGGCGACGGAAGCACCCGGATCGCGCTCGGCTCGGTGGGACCGACGCCGGTGCGGGCCCGCCGGGCGGAGGCGATGATCTCGGGCGAACCGGCGCCGAGCGATGCCGCGGTACGAGAGTTCGGACGCCTCGTGGCCGAGGACGTGATGCCGATCACCGATCACCGCTCGACCGCCGAGTACCGCCGCCATGCCTCGGGCGTGATCGCCCGCCGACTCCTGGAGCGGTGCCGATGATCCGCTTCACCGTGAACGGAGTCCCCCGGACCGCCGAGCCGGCCGGGCCCGAGAGCCTGCTGTTCACGCTGCGGGAACGGCTCGGCCTCTGGGGTGCCAAGGGCGCCTGCGAGCAGGGAGAGTGCGGGTCGTGCACCGTGCTCCTCGACGGCGAGCCGGTCTGCTCGTGCCTCGTGATGACCGCGGACGTCGCGGACTGCGACGTCGTCACGGTGGAGGGCCTGGCCGCCCCGGACGGCTCGCTGCATCCCGTGCAGCAAGCGATGCTCGACCACGGCGCCGTCCAGTGCGGCTTCTGCACACCCGGGTTCGTCGTCGCGGCAGCCCACCTCCTCGACCGCGTCCCCAATCCCTCGGAGGACGACATCAAGGAGGCGCTCGCCGGCAACGTATGCCGCTGCACCGGGTACGGGGCGATCCTGAGATCCCTGACGGCGCTCGGGGAGGAGGCATGATCACCCGGACCGCGATCGCCCCGGTCTCCGGCGGGATCGGCGAGTCGGTCGTCCGCCCCGACGGGGTTCCCAAGCTCACCGGCGAGTTCTCCTACTCGTCCGACCTCCACCACGACGACATGCTGTGGGGGGCGACGCTGCGCAGCCCACATCCGAGGGCTCGCATCCGTTCCATCGACATCTCTGCGGCCCTGGCGATGACCGGCGTCCATGCGGTGCTCACCGCAGACGACGTCCCCGGTTCGAAGACCTTCGGCCAGGAGCGATCCGATCAGCCCGTCTTCGCCTGGGACGAGGTCCGGTTCTGGGGCGAGGCGGTCGCCGCGGTGGCCGCCGACGACCCCGAGACGGCCCGCCGGGCGGCGGCGGCGATCCTCGTCGACTACGAGCCGCTCGAACCGCTCACCGACCCCGAGGAGGCCGAGCGGCGAGGTGAGACCTTCAGAGTCATGGATCTCACCAACGGCGACCGGGGACTGCGCGGCGAGGTCGTGGTCGAGGGGTACTACGAGACCGGCATGATCGACCAGGCCATGCTCGGGACCGAGTCGGGCCTGGCGATCCCCGACGGTCGGGGCGGCGTGGACCTGCACATCTCCACACAGTGGATGCACGTGGACCACCGCCAGATCGTCGCCAGCCTGGGACTGGCACCCGAGATGGTCCGCCTCCACCCTGCGGGCATCGGGGGCGCCTTCGGGGCTCGTGAGGACATCAGCGTGCAGATCCACTTGTGCATGCTGGCGCTGCACACCGGCAGGCCGGTGAAGATCGTCTACGACCGCGCCGAGTCGTTCGCCGGGCACGTGCACCGCCATCCGGCGCGGATGTGGTACCGGCACGAGGCCGACCGCGCCGGGGACCTCGTCAGGGTGGAGGCCCGCATCCTCCTCGACGGGGGCGCCTACGCCGAGACCTCGTCGGCCGTCATCGCCAACGCCGTGTACTTCGCCGTCGGGCCCTACCGGTGTCCCTCGGTCTCGATCCACGGCGCAGCGGTCTGCACCAATCATCCTCCGGCGGGAGCCATGCGGGGGTTCGGAGCCAATCAGGTGTGTGTCGCCTACGAGGCGCAGATGGATCGGCTCGCCGCCGCACTGGGCATGGACGCGATCGAACTGCGGCTCCGCAACGCCCTCGGCCCCGGGGACCGCATCCCCACGAGCGGCCAGGAGATCACCGGCAGCCTGCCGACCGCCGAGGTGATCCGCTCGGCCGCCGCCCTCCCGCTGCCCGACGACGACTCCGGCGACCCCCGCCGGCTCCCGGGCGGCACGGGTCTCACCACCCCGCGGGCTGCGGTCCGGCGCGGCGTCGGGTTCGCGGTGGGGATCAAGAACATCGCATTCTCCGAGGCGTTCGACGACTACACCGAGGCCCGGGCGGTGCTCACCCCGGCGGGGCTGGAGATCCACACCGCGGCGTCGGAGGTGGGCCAGGGGATGGTGACCGTGCTGCAGCAGATCGCCAGAAGCGCCACCGGCATCGAGCACGTCGAGGTGGTCTTCGCGGACACGTCGCAGATCGGCTCGGCGGGATCGACGTCGGCGTCCCGGCAGACCCAGATGGCCGGCGGCGCGGTGTTCGAGGCGGCTTGCGCGGTGCGGGACGAGGCACTGCGGCGCGCCGGAGGGGACCGCCTGAGCGGGGACGGGGTGTGGCGCGACGGCCGGGTGGTCGCCACGCTCGACGCTCTCCTGGCGGATGGGCCGATCTCGCATCACGTGACATTCCGGCACCCGCCGACGGAGCGTCCCAACGCGACCGGCCAGGGGGACGTGCACGCCGGCTTCGCCGTGGCCGCCCACCGTGCGGTCGTCGACGTCGACCCCGAGCTCGGGCTGGTGCGGGTGGTCCAGATCGACACGGCCCAGGACGTGGGACGCGCCCTGAACCCGCAGGCGGTGCTCGGTCAGATCGAGGGCGGGATCGCCCAGGGCCTCGGCATGGCGATCATGGAAGAGGTGCTCCTCGACCGCGGCGTGGTCCGGAACGCCTCGTTCACCGACTACCTGCTCCCGACCTTCCCCGACATGCCGGCGGTCGAGGCCGTGATCATCGAGCACCCCGAGCCGTGGGGCCCGTTCGGAGCGAAGGGCTTCGCCGAGTTGCCGAGCATCTCGTCGACTCCGGCGGTGGTCGCCGCCATCCGGGACGCCACGGGCCGCCCCCTCACCAGGGTCCCGGTCCGGCCGGAAGACGTCGCCGGGCTCTGACCGGCCGGCCCGGTCACACCTTTCGGGCGACCGCCACCATGCTGTCGGGCCGCAGGTAGTTGGCCTTCGTGAGGGGATTGCGAATCACGGCCACCGGCTCGAGGCCGGCTTCGGCGAGCGTCGTGCGCAGCCCGGCGGAGGTGAAGTGCCAGATGTGCTTGTGCGGCTTGAGTGTCCACCAGCGGGATCGCAGCAGGCGGGCCGGGATCGAGTCGTAGTACGGGCAGGACAGCGCCAGCACGCCGCCCTCCCTGAGCAGGCGCCCGGCCGCAGCCAGGAACGCCGCCGGATCCGGCACGTGCTCGATGACGTCCCAGGCGGCCACCGCGTCGAACGACCCGTCGCCGTCGAGGTCGACGACCTCACCCTCGTAGATCGGCACAGCGAGGCGCTGCGACGCGGTGCGGGCCGCCACCCCGGAGAACTCGAGGCCGGCGACTTCGAACCCCCGCACGCGGGCCCGCTCCAGGAACAGCCCGTAGGCGCAGCCGATCTCGAAGATACGGCTCTCCTGGGGAGGGACCAGATCGCCGATGAGGTCGAGCCGCCCATCGGCCCAGGTCCGCTGCAAGGCCGACGCGCTCGGGGTCCGGTACACGCCGTCGTCGAAGTAGTCGGCGTCGTCGTACAGGGCGAGCCGGCCCGACTCGTTGAGCCTCGGGCTCATGAACGCCTGGCCGCAGCCGGCGCACCGGACGAGCCGGAACGGGTCCAGGTCGTAGACCGGTTCACCGGCGGTGCCGCACCGGAAGCACCGGGCATCTTCGAGCCACTCCGGCTCGACGACCATGCCGTACAGGGCCTCCTCCTTCCGGGCGCTCCGCTCCCGGTGGGTCTGCAGCCACTGCGGATGCCGGCGCCACGCGAGCCCGGCGATCGCCCCGAGCGGGACCGGCACCGCGTACGTGAAGAACCGGAAGAGCAGGATCCCGGCGACCACTTGCTCGATCCCCGCCTCGGTCAGCCCGATCGAGAGGAACGCCGCGTACCCGGCCTCGGCCACCCCGAGGCCTCCCGGGGTGATCGGGAGCAGCGACACCAGCCGCACCAGCGCGAACGCTGCGAACGCTTCGCTCCAGTGCACCGATCCCGGTCCGACGCCGACCGCCCGCAACGAGGCGAGCAGCACCGCGAACAGGGTCAGCTGCCCGAGCACGGTGGCGCCGATCAACGCCGGCCACCGCCGCGCCAGGACCCGGACCGCCTCGGTGCCGATCGCCTCGGAGACCAGGCGGCGCGGCCCGTCCGGGTTCTCGAATCGTTTCGACACCCGTGCCAGGAGGCGACCGATCCCCTCCGAGAGGCTCCCGAGGATCCCGGCCTGGACGAGCACGACGACCGTGAACACCCCGACGGCCAGCACAGCGACGCCGATCAACGCCGCCTCGAGGAGCGTGTCCACCGCTTTGCCCGACATGGCGAGTGGGAGCACCGCGGCGATGGGCATGGCGAGGCGCACCACGTTGTTGGCGATGCCGGTCAGCACGACCGAGCGGGCGATGGGTCCGGCGGTGACCCCCCACGACGACAGCATCGTCGAGGTGACCGCGACGCCGGCAGCGCCCCCGCCGGGCACGGCGTTGGAGATCGCGGTCGAGGCGAGTCGGGCCAGCAGCGCCTCCCGGTACCGCAGGCCGGGAATCACCGACATCGTCACCGACGGGTAAGTCGCCTGGTTCACCACGGTGAGGAGGGCGAGCACCAGCGTCCCCGTCCACCCGACGTCTCCGACGATCGACCATACATCCGAGTAGTCGGCGATCCGGGGGATGAACACCATGAACACGCCGACCACCACGAGGCCGGCGACGACCCACGCGATCAGGCGCCGCCGGGTGGGGCGGGTGACGACGGCTTCCCCGGCAGGCGCGGGCGAGGACATCGCAGCAGCGTATCAATTCCGCGGGCGGCGTGGTGCGCCGCCGGACCCGCGCCCCCGGTGCGGCGAGTAGCCTGGCGGGGCATCCCGTCTCTCCAGGAGTCTCCCGTGACAGCGCTCGACATCGCCCCGCCTTCGGGCCGCCTCGGCGTCCTCACCCCCGGCATGGGGGCCGTCGCCACGACCTTCTACGCAGGGGTGTTCGCCTCCCGCTCCGGCCACAACCTGCCGATCGGGTCGCTCACCCAGATGGGGCACATCAGGCTCGGCAAGCGCACCGAACACCGCAACCCGATGATCAAGGACTTCGTTCCGCTCGCCGGGCTCGACGACCTCGTGTTCGGCGGCTGGGACCCGATCTCCGACGACGCATACCGTGCCGCGCAGCGCGCCGGGGTCCTCTCACCGGAGGACCTGGCCGCGGTCCGAGGCGAGCTGTCCGAGGTCCGGCCGATGACGGCGGTGTTCAGCCACGACTGGGTGAAGAAGCTCGAGGGGGTCGACCACGTCAAGGGCGAGGGCACGCTCATGGACAAGGCCGAGGCGTTGATCGCCGACATCGACCGCTTCAAGACCGAGCACGGCTGCGACCGGCTGGTGATGGTGTGGTGCGGGAGCACCGAGGCGTACCGGGCTCCGACCGACGTGCATCGGACGCTCGAGTCGTTCGAGGCCGGGCTCGAGCAGGATCATCCCGAGATCGCCCCCAGCCAGGTCTACGCGTACGCCGCCCTCAAGGCGGGGGTCCCGTTCGCCAACGGGGCCCCGAACATCACGCTGGACGTGCCGGCGATGCTCGAGTTGTCCGCGGCCACCGGGGTCCCGA
>CAYXHU010000021.1:6932-11394 GCA_964464675.1 uncultured Acidimicrobiia bacterium | reverse complement strand
CCGGATACGGAGGTAGGCGCCGCCCATCTCGCTTTCGGCGAAGTCTGCGACGAGGGCGTTGCCGCGGGCCCACACCAGCTGGCTCTGCACCTGGGGCGACAACTGCTGTTCGGCCTCGGTCAGCAGCACCGGCCCCAGGTCGTCTCGCTGGTGCTGGTTCGCAGAGAGCACCATGTCCCGCCCGTCCCGCACCAGGTGGATGAAGCGGATTCCCGGCCTGATCCGATGCAGCGCCGGAAGGCAGTAGATGGTGCGCGGGTGCTTCCAGGCGACGACCTCGGGGTCGCGTCCCGCCCGACCGACGTGGATGTCCATGAACTGGTCGAAGGACGCGGCCGCCGCAGCTTCATCGATCTCTGGCCCCCTCCCGACCCAGTGGTCGAGCGTCGGCCGCAGCCACTCCACCATGAAGTGGCGCTGGAAGTCGAAGTTGTCCATGGCACGGTTCAGGTTGGCGCCGATGTAGGCGCCGGCCTGGCGCAGTACCCGGATGACGGCGCGCGTCCCCGACCCCCCGATGCCTCCGATGGTGATGAGTCGCTGTGCCACGGCCCCTCGAGATGCGATCGCGCCGGACTCTACTGCCGCCCCACCGCGGCGCCGGCGCCGGGGCCCTCCGCCTGCCAGGTGGCCGCATCGTGCGGATCGGAAGAGAACCCGAGGAACCTGGGCTGCCGGAGGCGCCCTGCAGACGTCCAGCCGCCGATGCCGACCACCGCCACCAGCGACGGCCCGACCCACCGGGACCCTGCGGGAAGGTCGTCGGGATGGAACGGCGAGTCGGTCCGTTCCATCGAGTCGACGGCAGAGCGGATGGCCCTGAGCCCTGCTTCGTCGAATCCGGTGCCGACCGACCCGATGTAGCGGAGCCGCTCACCGTCCCACAGCCCCAGGAGCAGGGCGCCGAAGGTCCCCGACCTGCCGCCCTCTCCCGGGGTGAAGCCTCCTACCACGGCCCGGACCCGGACGATCCGGGCGATCTTTCGCCAGCCCGGCGAGCGAGTTCCCGGCCGGTACGGCGAGTCGAGCCGTTTGGCGACGACGCCCTCGAGGCCCAATTCGCAGACGGCCGCCCACAGCGCCGTACCGCTCCCCGCCACCGCCGGCGTCACCGCGGCCCGATGCGACTCGAGCCGTCCCCGGCGTTCGGAGAGGGGCGCATCGACCAACGGGTCGCCATCGTGGAGGAGGTCGAATGCGACGAACGTGACCGGCACGTCCTCGGCGAGTGAGCGCGCCCGCTGCAGATCGGTGACGTGGATGCGGCGCTGCAGGCGCTCGAAGGAAGGAGTGCCCCCGTCGCCGAGGGCGACGATCTCACCGTCGATCACGATCGGACGGTCGAAGGTGAGGGAGCCCGCGATCTCCGGATACCGCCGGGTGATGTCGTCGCCCCGCCGTCCCCGGATCTCGACGGCCCTCCCGTCGCCGCCCACCAGGGCGCGGATGCCGTCCCACTTCGGCTCGAACTGCCACGCCTCGTCGTCGAACGCCTCCGGCCACGGGGTTGCCAGCATCGGCCGGTACAGCGGCGGCGTCACGCCTCCCCGAGTTCCTCCCTGACGACGCGGTTCACCATCCCGCCGTCCAGGCCGGGCCGGCCCGACTTCATCACCGATCCGATGACACGGCCCGCCATGCCCGGGTCGTCGGCGCCGAGTTCGGCGATGGCGGCGCGGACGATCTCCCGGGTCTCCTCTTCCGAGAGGGTGGCGGGCAGCCACTGCGACAGGTACTCGACTTCGAACGCCAACTTCTCGGCCTGAGCGGCTCCCTTGTCGCCGAGTTGCTCGTACTCGGCCTTGGCCTTCTCCATCTTCTTCACGTAGGAGCCGATGACCTTCAGGTAGAGGTCGTCGTCGACCTCACCCGAGAAGCCCGGTTCGCTGCGAGCCCGGGACACCTCGGTCTCGACACTCCGCAAGGCGTCCATCCTGCGGCGGTCCTTGGCGCGCATCGCTTCTTGCAGTTGTGTGTGCAACTCGTCCTTGATGGCCATGACTGCAGCGTACCCCGGACCCGGAGGTCGGCCGGGCGAAAACCGCTTCCCGAGGCCCGATCGGAACCGGTTCCAAAACCACTTGACCGTGCCACCGCGCGTCCGTAAGGTGGGCGCCGGGATTGTGAACCTTTTCACGAAGACTGGATCGCACACGCATGTTGACCATCACCGATTGGCGCCAACTGGCAGCCTGTCGTGACTCCGAGCCGAATCTCTTCTTCCCGATCGGGACCACCGGCCCGGCCATCGAGCAGATCGAGGCAGCCAAGGCGATCTGCGCCCAGTGCGCAGCGCGCGAGGAGTGCCTGACCTACGCCCTGGAGACCAACCAGGAGGCCGGCGTCTGGGGGGGATACGCCGAGGACGAACGTCGCCGGCTGCGCAAGCGCTGGCTGGCCGAACGCCGCCGCCGCGCCAGCTGAGCGCCCCGAGTACCACGGAGTGAGCCCGCCGTTCGGCGGGCTCCTCGCACGAAGGGGCCCGGATCAGGGGGCGGAGAACCCGATCCCGGTTCGCTGTTTGGACTGCTCCACGTCCACGAAGACGATGCGGTCCACCACCAGGCCGTACCTCCGGCCGTCTTCGGTGGTCACCCACAGCAGCTTGTCGCCCTCCGCCATGGCCCGCTCGACCTCGGCGATCAACACGTCGGTGTCCTCGACATCGACATCGACCTCGCGGGCCGTGTCGGCCATCCCAAACCTCACGCGCACGATGCCTCTCCCCTCGACGAAGAGCATCGTAACCCCTGAGGCTCGGCAGGAGGCTCAGCAGACAGGGAGCGGGCTTCGCCCGCCCAATCCGCCCGGCCTCTCAGCCGATCACGAGCTCCGGCGGGCGGCGCACCCTGGGACGCATCCCGGCGATCCGCTCGGCGATCGCCGCGAAGGCGGCGGCCGCCTCCGAGCCGGGGGCGGCCACACCGATCGGCGTGCCCTCGTCGGCGGCGGCCCGGAGAGCCGGGACCAAGGGCACCTGCCCGAGCAGCTCGACCTCGAGCTCCTCGGCGAGGGCGGCCCCGCCTCCGGACCCGAACAGCTCGTAGCGCTTGCCGTCGTCGCCGGTGAACCACGACATGTTCTCGACGACGCCGACGATCTCCTGGTTCACCTGCGTGGCCATGCGAGCCGCCCGTTTCGCCACCCGCTGCGCGGTGACCTGCGGAGTGGTGACCACGAGCATCTCGGCGCGCGGCAGGAACTGTGAGAGCGAGATCGACACGTCACCCGTACCGGGGGGCATGTCGATCAGCAGGAACTCGGGATCGTCCCAGAGCACGTCACCCAGGAACTGCTCGAGCGCCTTGTGCAGCATGGGACCGCGCCACACGACCGCCTGGTCGGGCGCGACGAAGAAGTCCATCGAGATCGACCGTACCCCGTGTGCCACGGGAGGGACGATGAGCTGACCGACGGCGGTGGGCGGCTGCTCGACCCCGAGCATCTTGGGGATCGAGTATCCCCACACGTCTGCGTCGATGACCGCCACGTCGTGCCCCGACTCGGCGAGCGCCACGGCGAGGTTGGCGGTGACCGACGACTTGCCGACGCCGCCCTTGCCGCTGGCAACGGTGATCACCCGGGTACGCGACCCGGAGCCGCCCACCGGCCCGGGCTGATCCGCCTTCAAGCGCGCCGCGAGCTCCTCCTGCCGGTCCTCGCCCATGAAGCCGACGTCGACGGCCACCTCGCCGACGCCCTCGAACGCCTTCGCCGCCGCGGCGATCGCTTCGCCCAGCGTTGCGGTCGGCCATGCCCTGTGGGGGACGAGCAAACCGACGTGGACGCCGCCCCCCTCGCTCACCGACGCCTCCTCGACGAACCCCAGGCCGCCGATGGGACGGCGTAGCGACGGGTCCTCTACGGCGCGGATCGACTCGACGACGGCAGCGGAATCCACCATGACACTCCTGGCACAGGACGGGCCCAAAACTATAGTGACGAGCGGTCCCCACTCCCCCGGACCCTTCCATGACCTCCCAGGACTTCGACCGCACATTCGGCGACCTCGCCGCAACTCTCGGCGACCCGACGCGCCGCGGCATCTACGTGACCGTCCGGGAAGCCGCTGCGCCGGTCACCGCCGGCCGGATCGCCGCTGCATTCGACATCCATCCGAACGTCGCCCGCCACCACCTCGATCGGCTCGTAGAGGACGGGTACCTGCGGGTCTCCGACCGCAAGCCACTCGGAGCGGGAGGAGCCGGCCGCCCCGCCAAGGGGTACGAGGCCACCGGCAAGGAGATCCTGCTCTCCTACCCGGCGCGCCGCTACGACCTGCTGGCGGAGCTACTGGTGCGAGTGGTACAGCGGATCGCCCCCGAGGACGGCCCGGCCGTGGCCGAGGAAATCGGCCGGGAGTACGGGCGCGAGCTCGCCGCCGAAGTGGGCGTCGCCGGCGAAGAGGAAGGAGTCGCCGAGGCGCTGTCGTCGGTCGCCAGGGCGATGATGGGCGTCGGCT